>JBJMLW010000271.1:0-13857 GCA_045805105.1 Flavisolibacter sp.
CCAGCAGGCGCTTGAACTGCGGGTGGTCTTCCGGTGTTGTGATCACCAGTATTTCTCTTATACCAGCCATCATTAAAATGGAAAGGGGGTAATAGATCATTGGTTTATCATAAATCGGCATCAGCTGTTTCGAGATAGCCTTGGTAATGGGATAAAGCCTGGTGCCGGATCCGCCGGCGAGGATAATGCCTTTCATTGAAAATTTAAATGAATATGATTTTTTACTTGAATCACAGAAGCACTAGGGCGATTAGAAAAATATTCAATAAGCAATGCTCAATTTTCAATGGTCAAGTCATTCGACAAGTCATATGAATAGTTGAACTGACTTGACTGAGAATTGAAAATTGAGTATTGAATATTTATCAGAAACTTTAGTCTCCGTGGTTAGAAGATTTTACCTGTTTGCGTACATATCATCATAGTAATGCTGGTAGGCACCGGATGTAACATGCTTCAGCCATTCTGTATTGGCGAGGTACCAGTCAATGGTTTCACTTAAACCCTGTTCAAAGGTTACACTGGGTTTCCATCCGAGTTCATTACTGATCTTGCTTGCATCAATTGCATAACGCCGGTCGTGACCCGGCCTGTCTTTTACATAGGTAATCAGCGATTCGCTTGATCCGGGTTCTCTTCCGAGCTTTTCATCGGTAAGCTGAATAAGAAGTTTTACAAGTGCAATGTTTGTCCATTCATTAAAACCACCGATGTTGTAAGTATCGCCTGTTTTGCCTTTATGAAAAACAAGGTCGATCGCGCGTGCGTGATCTTTTACATAAAGCCAGTCCCTTGTATACAGGCCATCACCATAAACAGGCAAAGGTTTTTTCTGAATGATATTGTTAATGAAAAGAGGAATTAATTTTTCGGGGAAATGATTCGGGCCATAATTGTTGGAACAGTTTGTAACAACAACCGGTAATTCATATGTATCGCCGTATGCTCTTACAAAATGATCTGATGATGCTTTTGAAGCCGAGTAAGGCGAGTGTGGATCATATGGAGTCTTCTCTGTGAAAAAACCGGTTTCACCCAGCGCGCCAAAAACTTCATCAGTAGAAACATGATAAAATCTTTTTCCTTCCCATTGCCCGTTCCATTGTTTTTTTGCAGCATTAAGGAGGTTTACTGTGCCTACAACATTGGTATACACAAAGTCAAGTGGTGACAGTATCGACCTGTCTACATGAGATTCCGCGGCAAGGTGAATGACACCATCCGGTTTATAATTCGAAAACACACGCTCCAATTCTTCAACGTCAAGAATGTTTACTTTTTCAAGAATATAATTGGGAGATTCTTCAATGTCTTTAAGGTTTTCAAGATTACCTGCATAGGTAAGTGCATCAACATTGATGATGGTGTAATCGGGATACCTGTTTACAAACAGCCGTAACACATGCGAACCGATAAAGCCGGCACCACCGGTGATGATAATTTTTTTTGATGCTCCCATAATTATGAATAAGCGAAATGGTGTTGTTTTCTATACCACTCGAATGTTATTTTCATTCCCTGGCGGATGCTGATGTCAGGATCATACTCCAGCAGCTGTCTTGCCTTTGAAATGTCGGCAAGGCTATGCTTCACATCTCCTTTTCTTTCGGGGCCATACTTCGGTGCAAGGTCGCTGCCTGCAACTTCCTTGATCATTTCAAACAACTGGTTCAGTGATGTCTGTTCGCCAAATGCAACATTATACACTTCATTCAATGCCTTTGCATTGGTTGTGAACAAAGCTTTTTCATTGGCGTGCACTACATTTCCAACGAAGGTAAAATCCCGGCTATGCTCCCCGTCACCATTGATCAAAGGTGGTTCATTATCGAGTACCGATTTAATGAAAAGAGGAATCACAGCTGCATAAGGTCCCTGTGGATTCTGTTTAGGTCCGAAAACATTAAAGTACCTGAGTCCTATCAGCTCCAGTCCGTAAATATTTGAAAACACGCGTGCATACAGTTCATTCACATATTTGGTAACTGCGTAAGGCGACAATGGATTACCGATCCTGTCTTCAACCTTTGGCAGTCCCGGATGATCACCATATGTGGAGGAGCTTGCAGCATAAACAACACGCCTGATATTTTTTTCTCTTGCAGCATTGAAGATGTGGAGTGTGCCTGTTACATTCACTTCATTCGAAGTAAGCGGATCGTTGATAGAACGCGGCACCGAACCAAGTGCAGCCTGGTGTGAAATGAGGTCAACACCTTCGGCGGCTTTCAGGCAGCTTTCATAATTGCGTATATCACCTTCAATGAATTCAAATTTGGGATGGTTCATGAATTCATCTATGTTCTTCATATTGCCTGTGGCAAAATTATCAAGAACACGAACCATCGTTACATCACCGCGTTCAAGCAGGTGTGCTGCCAGATTGGAACCGATAAAACCTGCACCACCAGTAATAAGAATCCTCATTAAACGCTAGTTGGTTTTTTTTTACTTTTTTTCTTTTTCTTCATGTCAAGCCATCCAAACCATTTCTGCATTTGTGATGGTGGCTGCACTTCTTCCTCATAATAACTGGAGCTATACCCGTGCCCGTATCCATACCTGCCATATCCATAATAACCATAGCCTGTGCGGATCTTCACATCGTTAAGGATGATGGATACTTTCGGAAGTTTTCCTTCCCTGTGAAATTCATCAATCAATCCAACCTGTTTTTTAAATGTGTGGCCCTGTCGTACGATGTATAAAGTGCAATCTGCAAATTTGCTGAGCGTCATGGCATCACTTACCATTCCAACAGGCGCTGTGTCCACAATCACTACATCAAAATTAGCACGCAGGTGTTCGAAAAGTTCCGTTATTTTCTGATCAAGTAATAACTCGGAAGGGTTAGGTGGTACTGGTCCGCAGGCAAGAACATACAGATTTTCGTAACCCGGAACCGGAATAGGAAGGTCATCGAGGTTTACTTTACCCAAAAGGTAATTTGTCAATCCGGGCTTGCGTGAAATATGTAACTGTGAAAGGATCTTTGGCTTGCGTATATCAAATTCAAGAATGATTGTTTTCTTTCCTGCCAGCGCCATCACTGCACCTGTATTGGTACTGGCAAATGATTTTCCTTCACCGCTGAATGATGAAGTAACAAGAATGACAGGCTTCGGAATACTGTGAAGCACGTACTGCAGGTTCGACCTGATGATGCGGAATTGTTCTGCTACCACACCCCTGTTATTACTGGTTACTACCAATGTATCATCACTGTACGAGTGACCCACTTCACCTATCACAGCTGCAGAAGTCAAACGTTCTACGTCACCACGCGTACTTACCTTATCATTGAGGATCTCAAGAATAAAAATGAAAAGTGCCGGAATTAGGAAACCAATCAGCAATGCCATCAGCTGTGCACTCTTACGGTTTGGTTTTACCGGCGTTGGATTGGGTGTAGCTTCCTGCAATACCTTGGTGTTAGATATTGTTGATGCCATCATGATAGCTGATTCTTCCCTTTTTACAAGAAGTGAATTATAAATATCAAGTTTACCGGTAAGTTGTCTTTCAATTTCTGTAAGTTCCTGTTGTTGCTGTGGCATCGCCTGCAGCTTTGCAAGTGCGGAATTGCTCATTCCCGAAAGACTGCCCAGTGCATTATTGAATGATCTTTTAATGTTGCTTAGGTTTTCGAGCATGTTTTTCTGCAGGCGGTTAATCATTTCATCCTTTTGCCTGACAGCAATATTTCCGGGTGGGGCTGACTTCAGTAATGCTTTCTTTTCAAGCTGCACCTGGTTATAGGAATTCACCATCTGGTTCAGCGTGGGATCATCAAGCCCGAGGGTGGATGGAACCGGAATGTCATCTTTTTTATTCTGGAGATAACCTTCCAACAGATAAATATTTTCAAGTGCAATCCTTTGCGTTCTGGATTCTTCGCGTGCTGATTGGATCTGCGACAGGTAATCTGAAGTCTGTGTTTCCGGAGCAAAAAGTCCATATCTTTTTACAAACTGCAGCCGCAGATTGGTAATACTGTCCAATTGACGTGATATCGTATCCAGTTCGCGGTTGATGAATTGAAGCCGGAGTTCAGTAGCTGCATTTTTATCGTCAATAACTGATCGCTGGTACTCAAGCATCAACTGGTTAATGATGTCTGCAATCATTACGGGGTTAGTCGACTCCAGTCTAATCAATAAAATTCCTGTGCTTGATTTCGGTGTGATGGTAAGCGCTGAAGCAAAATTTCCTGCTACAGTATTTGTAGGCTGCCAGGTAACCTTGTATTCACTTCCGATAGTACCGTAAGGATTCCTTGTTATGCGGAAAACGCCATATTCATTTTTAAAAACCTGCCCGAATGTAAATAACGTCGGACTACTATTGATCCGGAACTTTTTATCACTTTCAAATTCGATATGCTGGGTAAAGCTTGATGAATCAAAGAGCTGGAGTGCTTCCAGCGTAAAAGGACTTGCCTTATAAATATTAAGCTCTTTGATATTTCCTTCAGCGAGATAAGTATAGTTCAGGTTCAGTGCTTCAACTACCCGGGCCATCATCTGGCGTGATTGAAGATATTCTATTTCATTCTGAATATTGATCTTGGCATCCGACTCAAACAATACATCAAGTTTATCATTACCGCCGCCGGTATTTTTTTCATCCTGGATTACAAGTGATCCTGTTGAAGTATACACGAGTGTTGCATAACGCAGGTATACATACGCAACAAAAAGCGAAAGTGCAATGGAAATAATAAACAGGGGAAGAAAACGGACGTACTTGTAAAAGAGGTCCTTTATATTCAAACCGCTCTGTTCGTTCTGTGCGGGTTGTAGCTGGTCGTCCATCAGTAGGATATTATTATATTATTGGATCAGGTTCAACACCAATGCAATGGCAGTAATAATGCTGGAAGCAATTCCGATCTGTTGCACGAGCATCTGCTGTTCCTGCTGTTTTACCTTTCTGCGTGTTTGTTCTACAAGAACCACGTCGTTCTGCTGCAATCTGAAATAAGGTGAAAGAAACATGTCTTTCGATGTCAGGTCAATGGTACCAATCTCCCTGTGGCCATTTCTTTCCCGTATCACCTTTACATTGTTTTTACTTCCAAATTCGGTAATGTCTCCTGCAAGTCCAAGTGCTTCGAGTATTGTAATTCTTTCAGTAGGAACCGTAAATGTGCTTGGTCCACCCACTTCGCCAAGAACGGTGATCCTGTAACTGGTGAACCTTACCACAACGGAAGGATTCTGTAGTTCTGTTTCAAATCGTTTTCTTATTGTCTCCGCCAGTTCTTCCTTTGTAAGGCCTTCAACATGAAGCACGCCTATCTGTGGGTATTCTATATTTCCGTTTATGTCAACAAGAAAACCACCAGCTCCAGTACCCTGGTCAACCAGGTTGTATGGTGCATCAGTTTCCGGGCTGGATCCAATGGCATTACTGTAAACCTTGATGGCAAGAAGGTCGTTTTTCTGAATCACCTGTGGTTTGATCGGAACAGAATCTTTGCCTGATGTGTCGGTAGTATTTTCAAGGTAATTATTGATAGTGGCTCTCTGCGGTGTACATGATAGGAGAAATAACAGGAATACAGAGAACAAGAGGCAAAGGAATTTCATGAATGCTGGTTTGTCTGTTGAGCGGATATGAGTTTAGATTTATCAATATAAGCAATAAGCATGTAACCTAAACTATCGATACATACTTTAGCAGTTTTATTCTTGAGCTCCATCACCTTTCCTTCCTGGTCCATCATTGGTCCGGATGTTACCCGCACCCGGTCTTCCACAGCAAAATCCATCTTTACCACCTCTACCTGTTCATACTCATTCAGAAAACGCTTGATTGTCTGAATTTCTTTTTCACGGATCACGGCTGGCTTTCCATTCCAATATACAAAATTGACAACGCCGGTTGTCATTCTAACATTGCTCCGGTCCGCTTCATCAATTTTTACAAAAACATATGATTTGAAAAGTGGTTCTTCAACAGTTTTGATCCGGTCGCTCCACTCGCGCCGGACTTTATTCAGAGGGCAATAGCTCTCGATTCCTTTTTCTGAAAGAAGACTATTCACCTTCTTTTCCCACCGGGGACGTGTATATATGGCATACCATCTCGAACCCATTCTGTCCTGGTCACAGCTTCGCCACCTCAGTCACATCAGATTTTTCAAAAGGACCAAGCAGAAGCAATAAAACCGTGCAAATATAGCTTTCTCACTGTGACTGGCAAGTCCCCAAAAATTACAGATATTGAATCAGTTACTTCATTGGGCCTGCAAACCGGGCTAAGTGAAACACTTATGCGCATTTTTTATCATTAATTACCAGTCAGATGATACACTTTCAAATCATTACATTTATTGCAAATCTTACCGTTTGAACCAGCGATATTATTCTCTTGACGTTTTCAGGGGAGCCACTGTTGCCCTCATGATTTTAGTAAATAATCCCGGTTCCTGGGATTATATCTATAGTCCATTGGAACATGCACCGTGGCATGGACTTACACCAACAGATCTCGTTTTCCCATTCTTTCTTTTTGCTGTTGGAAATGCACTTGCCTTTGTTATGCCCCGGCTTGAAGCCGGCGGCAGTGGCCTGTTCTGGAAAAAGGTCATTAAAAGAACGCTTCTCATTTATGGCATTGGACTTTTTCTGAACTGGTGGCCGTTTGTAAGGTGGCAGGATGGACACCTGATGGCAAATGGATGGACATGGGTGAACAGTGAAGGACGTGTTGTAGGTGTCAGGATCCTTGGTGTTCTGCACAGGATTGCTCTCTGTTATTTTTTTGCATCAATTATTATTTATTACCTGAAAACGAGGCTGGCATTTCTTGCAGGCTTACTTATTTTATTATTCTACTGGTTACTTTGTTACCTCGGCAATCCCGCTGATCCTTATAGTTTGAGTGGATGGTTCGGTACCAATATCGATAAAGCCATACTGCACGAACCGCATATGTACAGGGAAAACGGTGTTGTGTTTGATCCGGAAGGACTCATGAGTACAATTCCTGCAATTGTACAGGTGATCTTTGGTTTTCTTGTGGGAAATTATATTTCGCAGCGAAGCAGGCTTGCTGCATCAGTACCAAAAGAAATTGTACTGACAAGCGATGAATTGAGAAAAGAAAAAGAAAATCATCCTTATTATGTAATCATTACAGGATTGTTCATTGCTGCAATGGCATTCCTGGTTGCAGGTTATGTATGGGACCTGAGTTTCCCCGTGAATAAAAGAATATGGACAAGCTCCTATGTTGTAGTTACAACAGGTATGGCTACAGCCATTCTTGCAACGCTTATTTATGCTATTGAAGTCAAAGGCATGCGGGGATGGTGGACGAGGTTTTTTGATGTATTCGGGAAAAACGCATTGTTTGTTTTTGCGCTCAGCGCATTTCTTCCACGTGGCTTGCGTTTGATCAGGATTCCAAATGGAACAGATGAAAATGGAAATCTGTCTTACATAAGTCCGTGGAACTGGCCTTATGAAAGAATATACAAACATATTCCAGGCGATCCGAGGATCGGTTCATTGTGTTTCGCACTTACAGTTATTTTATTTATGTGGGCCATCTGCTACTGGCTGGATAAGAAGAGGATTTATATCAAAGTGTAAACAGACCCTGTCCCCGGAAGGGGGAACTTAGGTACATCGTTCATTTCTTCTTGATCCAGCACTTATTCAATGTTGATTTATCAGAGATAAATAAAAACGTCGGCGTTTAGTGTGGCCGTTTTAGTAAAACATATTAGATCTAAGTTCCCCCTTCGGGGACAGGGGGCTATCCATCCATCTTCACAATCTTCGGATAAAAAATTCCAACAGTTTCCACCAAAGCTTTTTGTGCATTCATCACTTCATGAATATCCTTGTAGGCGAAAGGTGCTTCATCCAGTCCGCCACCCATTAATGTAACTCCATGTTTAGAAAGCATGTGGTTCATCTGGTCATGCGTAATGCTTTTGATCGCAGCTGTCCGGCTCATTTTTCTTCCGGCACCGTGTGATGCTGAATTAAGTGAAGTTGTTTCACCCTTACCCTTAACAATAAAACCAGGTGCAGTCATTGTGCCGGGAATAATACCCAATACATTATTGCCTGCAGGTGTGGCACCTTTCCTGTGAACAATTACTTCCCTGCCTCCTATTTTTTCCTTCCATGCAAAGTTGTGATGGTTCTCTACCATCTTCACAGGTTCTCTACCCAGTTGCGCAGCGATCTTGTTATGAATAATGTGATGACACGCAGATGCATAATCACCCGCAAGGTTCATCGCCATCCAGTATTCGATTCCTTCTTCTTCATCAAATGAAAACCAGGAAAGGTTGGATGCTTCACCTGGAAGCTTTCTTTTCTCCTTTGCAATTTTTGTAAAATGATTTGCAATACCTGCTCCAAGTGCTCTGGATCCTGAATGTGTAAGGAAGCCCAGATATGTTCCGGCTTCAACACCAAGAACAGCATCTCTTTCGGTGATCTCCACCGTTCCAAATTCTGCAAAATGATTTCCTGAGCCGGAGGTTCCCAATTGTTTTCTTGCTCTCTCCTGGAGACCTTTGAGCAATCCGATTTCATCAAATTCCTTTCTCCAGATCACATCATGATCAACCGGGTTTTGATAAACAGCCCCTGCTCCAAAGAGTGTTGCTTCATTCAGCTCTCTTTTAAAATATTGTTCTTTATCAGTAAGGTCTTTAGGCTTAATGTCAAAGATTGACAGGCACATCCTGCAACCAATATCAACACCAACGCCATATGGAATCAGTGCATTTTCAGTAGCAAGTACGCCTCCGATCGGAAGACCATAACCCGCATGTGCATCGGGCATCAGCGCAGCTGCCACAGCTACTGGTAACCGGGAAGCCTGGTGCATCTGCTGCAACGCTCCCTGTTCAATTCCTTCGTGACCGAAGATTTCAAATTTCACACCCTGTTCATTCAGTGGAATTTCGTCGCCCTTAATTTTTGGTTTAGGAAGAAGCGCTTCTGCAATTTTATTCAGCTGTCCGTCGTGAGCATACTGGTTTGGACTTTGCAGAACGCTTCCCAGGATTTCAAGGGCATCAGTTTTGGAAAGGTGTTTGAAATTTTTTTCCATGGTATTCATGGCAATGCTGATCACCGGACCTTCAGGGTAACCGAGCTTTCTTAATTCTTTTCCTGAGAGTTTTAATTTGGGCATAACTATTAATTTTCTAACATCCGGCTTTTGAAGCCGATCGTGTGTATTTCTTTGATTTTAAATTCTTTTTCATTCTGGTTACAGATTTCAGCAACTGTCATTGGTTTTTCTATTTTATGTTGGAATCCAAGGTGTTCACTTAAACGTTGTGCTTTTACAACATCCAGGCGTCCAAACTCGTATTTCGCAATCAATCTGCCTTTTCTCATCAATGCTTTATCAACCATAGTAAGCGGACTATTAAAAGTGCAGATCAATTGAACATTCAAAAAGTCCGCCATCAATCCATCCGAAATATTCAAAAGGTTCGATACAGCTGATCCGTCAGAAAGGCTACGGTCGCGAATAATATTTTCTGCATCTTCTATGATCAGAACCGTATTCGGATTATCAATTAAAAGATCAATAAACTCAGGGTTCATCATGTTACCCGCAACATTCGGAGACAGAAAAAGAACGCGTTTTCTGATCCTGCCAATTAAATACCTCAGGTAAGTTGTTTTACCTGTACCAGGCAAACCATGTAACAAAACAATTCCTTTGTCCTTTTTTTTACCTATACGGCGGCTGATAATTTCATCAACTTCCTTGAAGTCATCATTGTACAGAAGATCAAGATCAAGTTTTGTTCTTTTGATTTCCATAGACTTTAATTCAAATCCATTACCGGCACTTATAATCAGGTTTATCTCAAGGGGCTTTTTTTTCTGCCTCTCTTTAAATTGCCTGACTAATTCTGTACATTCCAAAACAAAATCAGTATCTGAGCCATCATGTAGAATTTCACAGTAGCCTTCATTGAATTCAACAATCCTGTCGCCTTTGAGCAACAGAATAGTTTCATCAAACTCATAGTTTTTCCTTTTCCTGTCATAAAACCGGTATTGATGTTCCGATTCGATAATGGACGCATATTTTTCCTTGAACGCAGCATAAGCTTTTTCACCATTGATCCACCTGATAAGATGAATGCTTGGCAGCTTATTAAAGCGATACAGGTATAGTGATTTACTATCCATAAAACGACGGCCGAAAACTGAATCAGCACTCATCGTTCTCTGGGTTATTGACTTTTCCATAAAAATTATTGTGGATGAAGCAGGAGTCGAACCTGCACGGTCACGGCTTCAACGTGATGCTCTGCCATTGGAGCTATTCATCCTGATGTGTGAAAAAGAATATTCAATATTCAATGGTCAATATTCAATATGCAAGTCTGTTCCAATCAGTTTTTGGTTATTGGCTCTCACTTGAATATTGCCCATTGAACGTTGCATATTGAAAATTTTCCCTCTTCATTGTTCCTTGTTCTATTGTTCCTTGTTCTATTGTTCCTTGTTCTATTGTTCCTTGTTCTATTGTTCCTTGTTCAAAACACTCAACCATTTTTCTCCCCGGAGAAAAACCTCACCCCCTTTCCCCCTCTCCAAAGGAGAGGGGGTCGTTGTTCCATAGGGTTCAATAACCGATACAGCTTCATGTACTCTGTACTCTGTTCTCCATTCTGATTATTCCAATTCAACTTCGTTATTTGTTATCTGCATAACCCTCGTAATCCGTAATACATACTTCCATCATATCCACGATTCTGTGCAATCCGCGTAATCCGTGATACATACTTCCCACATACTCCCGATTCTGTACAATCCGTGTAATCCGTGATACATACTCCCGCATACTCCCGATTCTGTACAATCCGTGTAATTCGTGATACATACTCCCGCATACTCCCGATTCTGTGCAATCCGTGTAATCCGTGATTAAACTTCCGTCATACTCACAATTCTGTACAATCCGTGTAATCCGTGATAAAAAAAATACCCGGCCATATTGACCGGGTATCTCCATACTGATATTTAAATCAGTTATCAGCACACTCCGGCCACCATAATACATATGGATTTCCCATGCGGTTAATAAAAAATGTATGCTTACATTTTTCACATACCGTTAATGTGATCCCATTCCAGTTTCCTGGATGTATTAGTAGTATCGATATGTTTTTATGACCGAACATATTTTTAATTAAAATCAAAATTTGTTTTTACATGCTGTAACATTTTATAATTGATGTACAACATGTGATAATAAAAAAACCCCGCAATTGTGCGGGGTTTCATTTTCGTATATTCAAATCAATCTATTGAAACACATGCCCCGCAAGGATTGTAGCCGATCAGGCTAAACCATTTTGTATCCATATTGATTTGTTTGCGTTGCATGTTTTAATCTTTTGCGAATGCAAATATAGACCAGCGTAAATAATAAAAACAAATATTCAGCAAATTATTTTTAATAATTTTTATTATCATACTTAGTTAGCCTGTCTGAAAATTAAATTGTTCCGGCAACTTGTATCTGATTTGAACATTGAAGGATTGAAAATTGATTATTGAGTATTCTGCCTGTTCTTGTTCTATTGTTCCCCTTCGGGCTTGTCATTCCATTCCTTAAAACAGCTTCCCCTGTTCGCCAGGTCTTCTAAAGTTTGTGCAATCAACACCCAGCCTCTCATGATTCAATCCATATTTTTTGGTGTAGGTATGATACTGATCGTTCACCATCTTTGCAACACTTCCTTCACCACGCATACGAACACCCCAACGGCTGTCATTAACCTTGCCATCATGACTTCCTTCAATCAGGTGCCAGACTTTATCGGCACGATCCGGAAAATTTTTATACAACCAGTCGTGAAAAAGAAACTTGATAGCGCCATTCAATCGAATGAATGTGTATGCAGAAAAGCTTGCACCCGCATCGCTCGCCAATTTAATAATTGCAGGCATTTCGTGCTCATTCAAACCAGGGATCATGGGTCCAAGCATCACACCCATGGGAATTCCAAGCTTGCTTAGTTCTGCGATCGTTCTCAAACGTTGCTTTGCCGTAGTAGTCCTTGGCTCCATCGTCCGTCGCAGATCTTCATTAAGTGAGGTGATGGACACCAGTACTGACACGAGTCTTTTTTTTGCCATCTCTTCCAGGATATCCTTGTCACGGAGGATGCCTGCATTTTTGGTTATGATGCCAACCGGCTGATTAAATTCATTGCATACTTCAAGCAGTCCCCTGGTAAGGCCGAATGTTTTCTCTGCGGGTTGATAGCAATCTGTATTTCCGCTCAAGCCGATGGGCACACATTCCCATTTAGGATGCATCAAAAATTTCCTTAGCAATCGTGGCGCATCTTTCTTCACGAGAATTTTACTTTCAAAATCAACGCCGGCACTATAGCCCCAGTATTCAAAAGAGTTTCTGGCATAGCAATAAATGCATCCATGCTCGCAACCCTGGTAAGGATTCATGCTGTACCACATGCCCACATCCGGACTATCCACTTTGTTTACGATGGTTTTTGGAAAAACATCGATGTACTGCGTTTTTATATCGGGCTCCACCCATTCATCAACCGCTTCGATGTGCTCTCGTGAGATCTCGTTTTTGAGAAATTTATTTTTGGTATTGAATTGCGCACCTCTTCCCTTCTTATATGTATCTGACGATTGTTCTTCCCTTTCGGCGTCTTCCATCTGCATAGTATCTGGATTGGTATGGCATTAAATAATGTTGATCACTGATCAAACAAAAAGATCTCCCTGCTTTGTCACCACCGGCAGGTTTTGAAAGTCGAGCCGCTTCGCAATCTGGTATCCTGTTTTTTCACCCGAAGGTCTTCGAAGCAAGAGCATACTGTCTGCAATAAACCGACCCGTGAAATTCCTGTGCGAATACTCGAGCCATCCTTGTTCGTATTGCCACGGTTTTAATTTCGTCGCAATATTGAAGTGAGGATCCTCAAGAAAATGAGGTTTGTTTTCGGCATTCAATTTCATCAGTCGTTGCGCTTCCTTTAATTCATTGACCAGGTCCTGTACCGGTTGTTTCGTGGGAACATGAATAAAAATGGTGTGGGATGGCAGACTTCCATAGTCTTTCAATTCCACTTTGAAGGGCGCAATGCCCATGGCAATGGAAGACAGCCGCTGCAAAAGTTTTTCTTCCATCATCGCCCAGGTTACAAAATTTACAAGGGCGAGGTGCGGCTTTGCAAATTTTGAGGTTCGTGTCCTGAATTTATCTGCAAACTCTTCCTTCTGCTTAATAATCTTCTGACCCAGATCGGCGTGCGGACTCAACACAAGCAGGTACTCATTCACGCGGTAGCCCGGCATATGAAAGTTTACTGGTTCCATAAAAAAATGAATTCGTGGAGAATGCGATTTCGAAATACTAAATTACTAAAATATTTAGCAAAGCAATGATTAGTTATCCACCATTACAGTAATGGCGATGGCCTATAGCGGGATTGGTCTTTAGCGAGCGCACTCAGTAGCGACCTTATTTTATCTTTTCCAATTTCTTCCGCCCAGCGGAAAGGTCCATATGGATAGTTGGTCCCCAGCTGCATGGCCGTATCGATTTCTTCTCTTTTACTCACTTCTTCATTGAATGCATGATGTGCCTCATTAATAATCATACTCACCACGCGGGAAGTAATAAAACCCTTTTCATCAGGCAGCCATTCAATCTTCTTATTAAAGAAGCTGAATATTTTTTCGGCACGAGGTTGTATGTCAGGAGTTGCCGACCCTTCAATCAAAGGAGCTTTCAGAAAGCTGTTCCATCCATTGATGCGAATAAAAGCCGCCTCAGTCTCTGAAAGCGTAGCCTCGACACTATTAATGA
>JBJMLW010000272.1:0-3724 GCA_045805105.1 Flavisolibacter sp.
AGCGATTTCATTAAACCCTCGTTCATTGGTTTTATCCCAAACTGGTTCTTTGCCTATAATTATCCTCACAATGTAAATGACGTGGGGGTGCCCATTGCAGGCTGTAATGACCGGTATTGCAACCAGTTACCGATCCCGGTTTTTCCTACACCCTTATATGAACTGATTACATGCACAATACTTTTTTTTATATTATGGGCTATACGTAAGAGGCTGAGCCCTCCGGGAAGCCTGTTTGCAGTTTACCTGATTCTGAATGGAATTGAAAGGTTTTTTATTGAAAAGATCAGGGTAAATAACCGGATGAATATCTTTTTACACCCTACGCAGGCTGAAGTTATTTCACTCGGACTTGTACTTTTAGGCGTTGGATTATTAATTTATCTGCGAAAAAAATATCAGACCAACGATTCCAGGGTGTGAATAAGTCTACAAACTGAAAATTTTTAAACTTTTGAAAACCTTAACCAGAAAGGGTTTCATCAAATTTAATCGTAGTACAGTTTTTGTAGATAATAATTTGACTTCAAACATTATGAGGTTTAAACTTTGCGAGTTATTTTTGCAGACAGTCCGTTTCCGGTTTAACTATCCATTCGCAACTTTCTGTGAAAAGCAATTGTCTATTTATTTATTCATCTTTTTAATCAAGGGTTTATTTTATGAGGCAACTTAAAATTGCTACCCAGATCACTAACCGGGATTCACAGGCCGTTGAGAAATACCTTCAGGAGATCTCCAAGATTCCAATGATCACACCGGAAGAGGAAACCACACTGGCACAAAGAATCAAAATGGGCGATCAGCGCGCCCTGGACAAACTAGTTCAGGCGAACCTTCGCTTTGTGGTTTCAGTAGCAAAACAATATCAGCATCAGGGTCTTTCACTTAGCGACCTTATCAATGAGGGTAACCTCGGATTGATCAAGGCAGCACAACGTTTTGATGAAACAAAGGGTTTTAAATTCATTTCTTATGCCGTTTGGTGGATTCGTCAGTCGATTCTTCAGGCTTTGGCTGAACAGGGCAGGCTGGTAAGGCTTCCTCAAAATAAGATCGGTACTTATAATAAAGCAAATAAGGCATATATGGCCTTTGAGCAGGAGCATGAAAGAGAACCCAGTACTGAGGAGCTGGCAGATATCCTGGAAATGAGTGAAACAGAAATCAATAACATTTTCCAGAGTAATACCCGTCATACTTCACTTGATGCCCCGGTTCATGAGGCCGAAGATGTTGCTATGGGCGACCTTCTTGAAGGCAGCGATGATACGGATGATGATGTAATGAAGGATTCACTCCGTAACGAAATCCGCCGCGTTTTGAAATCCCTTTCACCAAGAGAAGCTGAGATTGTTAATGCTTATTTTGGATTGGATGGAGAAAATGGAACTACGATTGAACAAATCGGACAGAAATACGATCTAACAAAAGAAAGAATTCGCCAGATCAAAGAAAGAGCCATCAAGCGTTTGCAGAAGGCACGTTATAGCAACGCGCTTAAAGCATACCTTGGTTAATCCTGGCAGTAAATTATAATTGATGGGTTATGACAGCCTTGATCCTGGATCAGGGCTGTTTCTTTTACCTTTGTTCAGGTATGAAAAACACATTACTGGTAGTAGGATTATGGTTTGCTTTCTCCGGCTGTGAAAAAAAAATCGATATTAAACTAAAGGATGAATCAACAAAAGTTGTTATAGAAGCAAGTATCGAAAATGACCAGGCCCCTTTTGTAACCCTGATGAGATCGTTTGGATATTTTTCTGAAATAACCTCATCACAACTTTCACAGGCATTTATTCATAATGCAGAGGTATATATCTCTAATGGCGCACTAACACACAAACTGAAAGAATATAGTGTTCCATTGACGCCGGCAATCACGTATTATTATTATTCTACAGATTCTTCCAGCTTATCTACAGCATTTATGGGAGAACTGAATCATTCCTATTCCCTTCGTGTTGTAAGCGAAGGAAAGGAATATGCTGCAACTACTACTATTCCAAAAATTACAAAAAAAATAGATTCCTTATGGTGGAAATTTCCACCCGGAGCAACTGATACTTCCAAAGTTGTTGTGATGGTAAGAGTTACAGACCCTCCGGGTTTTGGTGATTATATCCGGTATTATACAAAAATCAACAGGCAGGCGGTTTTTCTTCCTCCGGTTGCTTCCGTGTTTGATGATCTATTCATAGATGGTACAACATATGAAGTTCAACTACAGCCAGGTATTGACCGAAATTCAGATTCAGCTGAAAATGATTTTTTCTTCAGAGGCGATACAGTAACATTCAAGCTTAGTAATATAGATCGGACAACGTTTGACTTCTGGAGAACATGGGAATTCTCTTATTCGTCAATCGGTAATCCATTTTCCACACCTACAAAGATCATTGGTAATATCAGCAATAATGCCCTTGGATATTTTGCAGGATATGCTTCTCAATACCGGACCTTGATCATTCCTCATTAGTGATCGTGACTGATCAATTCATTTATTACCTATAATTTCGCGCATCAAGTTTTTTGCAATGGATAATTCGAAGGAAAAAGTTGGTTTATTGATTATTGGGTCCGGACCTGCCGGCTACACAGCCGCTATTTATGCAGCAAGAGCAAACCTGAAACCTGTAATGTACCAGGGTATTCAGCCTGGCGGACAACTGACGATCACAACTGATGTTGAAAATTATCCTGGATTTCCAGAGGGGATACAGGGCCCGGAACTGATGATTCATTTTGAAAAGCAGGCACAACGAATGGGCGCCGATGTTCGTTACGGGCTTGCTACAAAAGTTGACTTTTCTTCTATGCCATATAAGATCTGGATAGATGAAGAAAAACTTATTGAAGCAGATGCAGTGATTATTGCAACAGGGGCTTCTGCAAAATGGCTTGGTATTGAAAGTGAACAACGCCTCAACGGTTATGGGGTAAGTGCATGTGCAGTATGCGATGGATTTTTTTTCCGTGGAAAGGAAGTAGCTATTGTGGGCGCCGGAGATACTGCAGCAGAAGAAGCGTTGTATTTATCAAAACTTACAAGCAATGTTCATATGCTTGTGAGGAAAGATGAAATGCGCGCAAGCAAAGTAATGCAGGACCGCGTGCTGAATACCTCCAATATAAAAGTTTACTGGAATACTGAAACAGATGAAATCCTCGGGGAAAAAACAGTTGACGCAGTGAGGATAAAAAATAACAGAACCGGTAAAAAAGAAGAAATTGCAGTGAAAGGCTTTTTTGTTGCCATTGGCCATACACCGAATTCTGAAATTTTTAAAGAATTCATTGATATGGACGAAGCCGGGTATATTAAAACCATTCCAGGTACATCTAAAACCAACCGGGAAGGGATTTTTGCTGCAGGTGATGTTCAGGACAAAATTTACCGCCAGGCCGTAACAGCAGCAGGTAGCGGATGCATGGCAGCACTTGATGCAGAAAGATATCTTTCAGAGAAAGGGCTCCATTAGAATATCGAATAACGAATAACCCTGCCTGCCGGCAGGCAGGGAATATCGAATGACGAATATTGAAATTGAATAGTGAATAATGAACGTACACTTTCTTTGATCCTGTAGAACAATTTAATAGGAGAATAAATGTACCTGTAACCAATAACCTGCAATCAGAATCAAGTAACCATAACTAACCAGCATGGCCGGACACTTTACAATAGAACTAAAGAATTTAAGATTTTTCGCTGAACATG
>JBJMLW010000273.1:0-3644 GCA_045805105.1 Flavisolibacter sp.
CGATACCTTCGCCCTGCAGGGAATGATACCATTTATCCATTGGTGATCTTTCTTCACGGAGCAGGTTCAAAAGGTTTTGATAATGAACAGCCCCTGGAAATTGGTGGTCGTTTTTTTCTACGCGATTCCATCCGCAGGAATTATCCGGCATATATTCTTTTTCCGCAGTGCCCGGAGATTGATCTTTGGGCGTATTTCACTAACGTACCTGGGCCGGGGAACAACCGGATTGTTTTCCCATTTAATAAAAACCCCACTGAAGTATCCGGTGCGTTAATGATGCTGATCGATTCATTGATACATGCAGACGGAATTGATACAAGAAGGATTTATATCTGCGGGTTATCACAGGGAGGAATGGGTGTTCTTGATCTGGTAGCACGTTATCCCTATGTTTTTGCTGCCGGCATTTCGATGTGTGGTGCTGGTGATGCCAAAACTTCAAAAAGATTTGCAGGTAAAACTTCTCTATGGTTATTTCATGGCGATAGTGATCCTGTAATCCCTGTTCAATTTTCAAGGGATTATTTCAGGCGACTGAAAAATTTAAATGCCGATGTTCGTTATACTGAATATCCGGGCGTTCAGCATAACTGTTGGATGAATGCATTTAAAGAACCAGATTTTATGAACTGGTTATTTTCGCGTTACAAAAAATAATGGGACTTACATTTGCAAAGAATTTTGATATAAATTGAACGCATGATCGTAGGTATTCTGAAAGAACCTGATATTGAAACAAGGGTTACACTTCTTCCCGAAGGTGTAGCCCAGTTGATTAAAAAAGGATTTGTAGTTTATGTAGAATCAGGAGCAGGACTGAAAGCATCCGCAGCGGATGGTGATTATGAAAAGGCGGGTGCAAAGATTGTTTCAGCGCAGGAGCTCATCAATTCAAGCGAGGTCATTTTATCCATCCATCCACCAGCATCAACCTACCAGCTTCCTTCTTCAAAAATACTTATTGGTGTATATCAACCATTATATAACCAGTCGCTCATGCAGCAATGGGCGAAATCAGGACTTACAGTTTTCAGTCTCGATATGCTGCCCAGGACAACCAGGGCTCAAAGTATGGATGTGCTGAGTTCACAGGCAAACATTGCCGGTTACAAAGCGGTTTTGCATGCAGCCAATCTTTATCCACGTTACTTCCCTATGTTCATGACAGCTGCAGGAACCATTGCTCCTGCGAAAATCCTCATTCTCGGTGCAGGTGTTGCAGGGTTGCAGGCTATCGCTACGGCACGCCGGCTGGGAGCAGTGGTAGAAGTTTTTGATACCCGCCCTGCAGTGAAAGAAGAAGTGATGAGTCTCGGGGCAAAATTTGTTGAAGTGGAAGGCGCTGCAGATGCTTCCAAAGCAGGAGGATATGCAGTGGAACAGACTGAAGAATACAGGCAGAAACAGCAACAGCGGATCAGGGAAAGTATTGCAAAAGCAGATATTGTAATTACAACTGCGCAGATACCAGGCAAAAAGGCACCCATACTGATTACAGAAGAAATGATGAACGATATGCGCTTCGGTTCTGTTATTATTGATCTTGCTGCAGCAACAGGAGGGAATACACCCTTTACAAAAAATAATGAAACTGTAAATCATAATGGAGTCACCATTGTTGGAAATAGTAACCTGCCCTCCACAATGCCTTCCGATGCCAGCAAACTATATGGAAAAAACATCCTTAATTTTTTGCAGCTGATTACGTCAAAGGAAGGAAATGTGCAACTGAACTGGGACGATGACCTGGTGAAAGGAAGTTGCATTGCATTTAATGGTGAACTGGTACACGAAAGGGTGAAAGCAATCAATAATTAATCTGCATGAATAGTGTTTTAAACTGGATAGCGCTCAATCAGCAAACCATTTACATTGTTATCCTGATGATCTTCGTAGGAATTGAGGTAATCGGTCGTGTGCCAAGTGTTTTGCATACGCCGCTGATGAGCGGTGCCAATGCCATACATGGTGTGGTAATCATCGGTGCCATCATTGTTATGGGTAAGGCTGAAAGCGATAATTACATTGCGCTTACGCTTGGATTTTTAGCCGTCATTCTTGGAACACTGAATGTAGTAGGTGGATTTGTTGTAACCGACCGGATGCTCGAAATGTTTAAATCAAAAAAGAAAAAAAGCTAATGGACTTCAGCCTGCTTACAGTGATCTACCTGGTAGCTTCAGTTACATTCATACTTGGATTGAAAATGTTATCGCATCCGGAATCTGCGAGGCGGGGAAATCTACTGGCTGCTGGCGGGATGACTGTTGCTATTTTCGGAACCATCTTTTTATACAGGGATGATACAGGTATGAACCTTCACAATTATGGCTGGATCTTCAGCGGACTTGTGATCGGATGTATTATCGGGATGATCTCTGCAAAAAAAGTGAAGATGACTGCCATGCCTGAAATGGTAAGTCTTTTCAACGGAATGGGAGGTGCCTGTGCTGCACTTATTTCCATTAATGAATTCAGGCATTTGTCGCATGAAAACTTTTTTCTTATAAGAGCAATTGTGCCCGATCCGAATGACCATTCCGTTATTGCAGAAGGTGTAACGGCACCAACAGGTGTTCTGATTACGATATTTCTTGGACTCATTATCGGATCCGTTTCATTTGCAGGCTCCATGATTGCATGGGCAAAGTTGAATGGAAGACTGAAAGATTTTTCTTTCAACGGCCAGCACATTTTAAACATGGTATTATTCATTGCTGCCATTGCTCTTTCTATTTATATCATTTCCAGTCCGCTCGATGCACCGCATTACCTTTTCTATGTAGTTTTTGTACTCTCACTGCTCTACGGGGTTTTTTTCGTTCTTCCTATTGGCGGAGCGGATATGCCGGTTGTGATATCATTGCTCAATTCATTTACAGGTGTTGCAGCTGCGTGCGGTGGTTTTTTGTATGATAACAAAGTAATGCTTACCGGTGGTATCCTTGTAGGTGCAGCGGGTACACTGCTTACCATCCTGATGTGTAAGGCAATGAACCGGTCACTTGCCAATGTTCTGATTGGTTCATTTGGTGGCAGCAAGTCGGGTGGAGCAACAGGATCAAAAGACCAGGGACATTATAAGGAAATCAACCTTCCTGATGCTGCTGTTGTTCTTGCCTATGCAAATAAGGTAATGATCGTTCCTGGTTATGGACTTGCTGTTGCACAGGCACAACATGCGTGTCATGAAATGGAAAAACTTCTTGTTGAAAAAGGTGTTGAAGTTAAATATGCCATTCATCCGGTCGCGGGACGTATGCCTGGACATATGAACGTTCTCCTTGCAGAAGCTGACGTGAGTTATGAAAAACTGGAAGAGATGGATGAAGCCAATGAAGAATTTCCAACCACTGATGTTGTACTCATCCTCGGAGCAAATGACGTTGTAAATCCCGCTGCTAAAACGGATACCAATTCACCTATTTATGGTATGCCCATTCTTGATGTAGAACTGGCAAAAACTGTTATTGTAAACAAGCGAAGCATGAAGCCGGGTTATGCCGGAATAGAAAACGATCTGTTCTTCAGGCCAAAAACCTCCATGCTTTTCGGTGATGCAAAGAAAGTATTGCAGGATTTGATCGGGGAGATAAAGAATCTTTGACTTTCCGGAAAACATGATTATAGAGAACGTACGC
>JBJMLW010000274.1:0-12571 GCA_045805105.1 Flavisolibacter sp.
GAAACTCAATCTCCGGATGATTATTTCTTTCGGTATTCAGGAACCATTCGCTTTGCGCAAGATAAACAAGGTGACCATCCTTATCATGCGCAATGTTGGATGATTTGAAGCGGATAAACTCCTCGAGTTTTTTCGGATCATGACTGGTGATCCAGCATGCTTTATAAAAAGGAACAGAATTGAAAACAACCGACGCACCATATTCATGCAATAACCTGTATTGAATTACTTCAAACTGCAGTTCGCCTACACAACCAATGATCTTTTTATTTCCACCGAACTGCGTGAACAGTTGTGCAACACCTTCATCGGTTAATTGAAGCAGGCCCTTTTCCAGTTGTTTTGTTTTCATCGGATCCTTGTTCACAACTTCCTTGAATATCTCCGGTGAAAAGGCAGGAATGCCAGTAAAAAAGAAATCTTCTCCTTCTGTAAGCGTATCCCCGATTTTGAAGTTACCGGTATCAAATAATCCAACTACATCACCAGGATAGGCATCATCCACTACATTTTTTTCACGGGCAAGAAATGAATAAGGATTACTGAAACGAACATCTTTATCCAGCCGCACATGATGAAAATATTTATTGCGTTCGAACTTTCCTGAACATACACGAAGAAATGCAATACGGTCGCGGTGCTTGGGATCGAGGTTGGCGTGGATCTTGAAAATAAAGCCGCTGAATTTGTCTTCATTTACTGCGACATGACGCTTGTTTGTTTCACGGTCACGCGGCATTGGTGCGATGCGGATAAATGTATCGAGCATTTCCTTTACACCAAAGTTGTTGATGGCACTTCCAAAAAACACAGGGGCCACATCTCCTGATAAATAAGATTTGCTCTCCAGTTCTCCATAAACACCCTGGATCAGTTCTACATCTTCTCTTAAAATTTGTGCATCCCGTTCTCCCAGTTTTTCATCCAGTATTTTTGAAGAGAGATCAGAGATCGCCAGTGCATTTTCATCTGCCTTTGTGCTGGCAGCAAAAAGTCGCAGGCTTTTATTATGCAGATCATAAACACCCTTGAAGTCTTTCCCCTGGTTGATCGGCCATGTCATCGGGTGAAGGGAGATGGACAATTCTTTTTCAATTTCTTCAAGCAGGTCAAAACGGTTCTTGCCATCGCGGTCCAGCTTATTTACAAAAACAATGACAGGTGTTTTCCGCATCCGGCATACCTGCATCAATCGTCTTGTCTGGTCTTCTACTCCATTCACACTGTCCACCACCAGGATTACACTGTCAACAGCAGTAAGTGTTCTGTAAGTATCTTCAGCAAAGTCCTTGTGCCCGGGTGTATCAAGTAAGTTGATGAGGGTTCCATCGTATTCAAAACTCATGACGGATGTGGCAACTGAGATACCTCTTTGTCTTTCGATCTCCATGAAGTCCGATGTAGCAGCCTTTTTGATCTTATTACTCTTTACTGCACCAGCCACCTGTATGGCACCACCAAACAGCAGGAATTTTTCGGTAAGCGTTGTCTTACCGGCATCGGGGTGTGATATGATGGCGAAGGTCCTTCGCTTTTTTATTTCGTTCTGATATTTCATGAAAAGTGTGCAAAGGTAGGGGGAAATTATGTTGAATTTTGAATGTTAAATGCTAAATGTTAAATGCTAAATGATGCGAAGGCTTATGATAAATTATTTGATAAAATTTTATTAGGATGTCATCCCGAGGAACGAGGGATCTGAGCAAATGAAAGATTCAATCATCTGCCAAATGATTGAGCCGCACTGATAAAAAATCGAATGACAACTTTGTAGGTAGATTAGGTTTCTACAAAGAATTCTTTGTCCTCCCTGCTCCTTAGTCCATCACAAGCGGATAGTTACGCATTTGTTAATCGTCCCACTTTCTCAAGAAGAATATCTGTATTGAGGGGCTTCGATATAAAATCATCCGCGCCGAAGCTTTCAATATTTTCTGCTGCGCCGGGATGCGCAGAAAACATAATAACGGTAATATGCTTCCATTGGTCGGATGATTTAATTTCCTTACAGAGCTCGCGCCCATCGGAACCGGAAAGTAAAACGTCGAGTAAAACAACGGATGGCCGGAATTGCCGGAGGGCCGCAAGTGCTTCTTCGCGGCCGGAGGCTGTGGACACGTCGTATCCCTGCTGCTTCATCAGGTGACTCATCACGGTCCTCACGTCAGGATCATCGTCTATGATCAGAATTTTTGTAATGGGTGTTGGTTTCATGTGTGTTTGGGTGTACTGAAGATTGCAAAAATTGTGCTCCTTTTTGATTGAAACGAAAATAATGAAATAAAGGGATTGGGAGTAGGTAATAGGGATTAGGATTGGGGAATAGGGATTAGGGAGTCTTTCATTAATAGAAAATTTTTTTGAAGTATTAACATGCGAAATTATTATCTCAATTAAATAATTTATTTCAGCATACATAATGAATTAAACATTCAAAGACTGCCCTACTTCCCAATCCCTAATCCCCCATCCCTAATCCCCATTCCCATTCTCCCTACATTTGCCTATGCGCCGCATTATAGAAATCGCTTCCAGCAGTTTCAAACTGGCCCTCCAGGAATTATGGAAGAACAAGCTGCGCACCTTTCTTTCACTGTTCGGCGTTACCATTGGAATTTTTTGCATTATCGGCGTGCTGGCAACCGTGAACAGCCTGGAATTAAATATTCAATCGGAGATAAAAGCTCTTGGCACCAATACCATTTACATTGACAAATGGGATTATGCAGCAGGTGGAGGTCCGGATTATCCCTGGTGGAAATATGTCAAACGTCCTTCTCCGAAATATGATGAATTGAAAGAAATCAAGGAACGTGCAACAACATCAGACCATGCGGCCTTTATCATCAATACACAGGGAAATGTGGATGTGGGCGACAATACGCTCAGTAGCGTGATCCTTTATGGTGTTACAGAAGAATTTCCTGCTATCCAACCAATAGAAATTCAATATGGCCGTTTCATGACGGACGCGGAATTTGGTATTGGTAATAACAGCTGCGTGATTGGAACCGAGATTGCGGAAAAATTATTTGGAACGCCTGACCGTGCCGTTGGGAAACTGATAACTACAAAAGGTAAGAAAGTGAATGTAGTTGGTGTGATCAAAAAGCAGGGAGCTACACTTATCGGCGGTTGGCAATTTGACAAAAGCGTGGTAATGGCCTATGAATATGCCCGTACCATGATGGATGAAAAATATGCAGATCCTCTCTTACTGGTGAAAGGGCGCGGTGAAATCAGCAGCAAGGTGGTAAAGGACGAACTGAAAACCGTGATGCGTTCCGTTCATAAATTATCACCTACGCAGGATGACGACTTTGCATTGAATGACGTAAATGATTTCAGTGATGCCATGAGCAAGGCATTTGTGAGTGTGAACATTGGCGGATGGGCCATTGGGGCCTTGTCGTTTATTGTGGGGATTTTTGGTGTGGCAAATATCATGTTTGTTACTGTGAAGGAACGCACGGCGCAGATCGGATTAAAAAAAGCACTGGGCGCAAAGAATAGTGTGATCCTTTCAGAATTTTTACTGGAGTCGGCATTCCTCTGCATCATTGGCGGAATGATTGGTTTGCTGCTGGTGTTTACTTTAACGAAGATCATCACAGCCTTGTTGCATTTCCCTATTTTTCTTTCTCCTTATATCATTGCCATTGCCGTGATCATTTGTATTGTGGCCGGTGTACTGGCGGGAATTATTCCTGCATACAAGGCTTCGCGAATGGATCCGGTGGAAGCGATCCGTAGCACCTAGCCACAAAGACACAAAGAAGCACAAAGGCTTTGTGTTACTTTGTGCCTTCGTGCTTTTGTGCCTAAAAAAATATGAGTACTTATATACTTGCCATAGAGTCTTCATGTGATGACACAGCAGCATCGGTTTGCCGTGATGGAATTATTCTATCCAACTATATCGCTAACCAGAAGGTTCACGAGAAATATGGCGGAGTTGTTCCGGAGCTCGCCAGCCGTGCACACATGCAAAATATTGTTCCTGTGGTAGACGTAGCTCTGCAACATGCAGGAATTACATTGAAAGAACTTGATGCCATAGCCTTTACGCAGGCACCCGGATTAATAGGATCACTTTTAGTAGGAAGCCAGTTTGCGAAATCACTTGCTCTTGCACTTGACCTTCCACTTATTCCGGTTCATCATATGCAGGCGCATGTACTGGCAAATCTGCTTGGAAAAGAAAAACCGAATTTTCCATTTTTATGTCTCACTGTCAGTGGCGGACATACACAGATCGTGCTTGCAAAAAGTGCATCCAACCTTGAGGTAATCGGTGAAACACTCGATGATGCAGCGGGTGAAGCATTTGATAAATCCGCGAAGCTACTTGGACTGCCCTACCCCGGCGGACCACTTATAGACAAATATGCAAAAGAGGGAAATCCAAAAGCATTTTCATTTGCAGAACCCCAGATTGACGGGCTGGATTTCAGTTTCAGCGGACTAAAAACATCCATTTTATATTTCCTTCAAAAAGAAACCGCGAGGGAACCGGAATTTATTAAAAATCATCTTGCGGATATCTGCGCATCCATACAGGCACGCATTGTTTCCATATTATTGAAAAAAATGAAACGCGCAGCTTTACAGACGGGCGTGAAGGAACTTTGCATTGCAGGAGGTGTGTCGGCAAACAGCGGACTTCGGAAAGGATTTGAAGAAATGTGCAGGAATGAAAATTGGAAATCATTTATTCCTGCATTTGAATATTGTACCGATAATGCCGCGATGATTGCCATCACCGCATACTATAAATTCCTGGAAGGAGATTTTTCGGACCTGAGTGTAAGCGCCTCCGCACGTGCTGAATGGAAATAATATGGCTAATTCCTATTTTCAATTCAAACAGTTTATAGTACAACAGGATCGTTGTGCAATGAAGGTCACTACCGATGGATGTTTATTTGGAGCGTGGGTTGCTGAAAGAATGAAGAGTTTTTCTGAACTAACGCCATCCCGCATGCTGCGGGACGCAAAGGAAGCGCAAGGGGCGCTAAAAAATCCATTGCGATCACTTGCGTATCCCTTGCGTGCCGATGAAATCGGGATTGCGTTCCAAAAACTCTTAGACATAGGGACAGGCACTGGCCTGTTAGCCCTGATGGTAGCACAGAAAAATAATATCCATATCGATGCCATAGAAATTGATTCATTAGCTGCACAGCAGGCAAAAGAAAATTTTGCTTCGTCGCCCTGGAAAGATCGAATCAATATCATTAATCAAGACGTTCTTGAATTCAAACCTGAACACCGGTACGAAGTCATCGTATCCAACCCGCCCTTTTATGAAAATGAACTGTTCGGACCAAAGCAGGAAAAAAATATTGCGCATCATTCTGGTGGTTTGCTGCTGGCAGATTTATTCAAAGTGATTAAAAGAAAGTTAAATGATAATGGAAAGTTTTTTCTATTGCTTCCTTACAAAAGGCACGCTGAAATAAAAATGTTATTGGAAAAGGAAGAATTATTTACTCATGAAAAAGTACTGGTGCGTGCAACAGCCAAACATCAACCAACGAGGATAATGGTAATGGGAGGAAAAGAGAAGAGTGAGAATGAGAAAGAGAGCGTGATGAATATTAAAAACGGTGAAGAATATTCAGGTGAATTTATTTCGTTGTTGAAAGATTATTATTTGCATTTATAGTGGCCGTTATTTTGCCACAAAGACACAAAGGCTTTGTATTTCTTTGTGCCTTGGCGCCTTTGTGGCCTACTTCCCTTCCGCGTAATCTTTCAGATATTCATAGCGGGGAGTCAATTGGCCATTCTTCACTATTGTTGCTCTGTCGATCACCTCAGACCCACCACCCAGTAAATCAGGTAAAATATATTTGATCAGCTGCTCACCGAAATATTTGGATGCATCTCTTGGCAATTCATTAGGGAGATTACCAACAGCCATTACATCAACTGAACTTTTTATAAAAGGTGCTGTCTTTTGAAAAGTCGTTTTATCAACACCATAAACCGGGTGTTCAATATCCTGGTCGCCGAGGTTGATGGGAACAGAGCCATTAAAATCATCAGTAATGTCTGCAATCGTCTGGATACGGAAACGTGGTGCACTGATTTCCTTATTACTAAACAAACGGGGTACGTTCACATCCCAATACACGCCATTCATGAGAATATCTGTATGCGGAATGTATTGATGAAAGAGGCAATCGTATTCGGTTGGATGTTCGTGAAAATGCTGACGGCTATAGCTACCTGTCTTTCGGTGTGCATACAGGTCTGCACCTTTCAATTGAACATATACAGGATAGGCAAATTCCCTCGATACATATTCCTCCTTTTCCACTTCAATTACTTCCATAAGGTTCATCACTTCCAGTATTCCGTGTGCAACTCTGCCCGATCCCGTGATGGCAATCTTAATATTCGGAAGCTTCAGCCCGAAATATGTATGGATGAGCTCGCGGAAGTCTTTTTGTTTAAAAACCCTGTGCAGTTTATAGCTACCGGTTCGTTCCCCGAAAGCCATCATACCGTTATGGGCACCCACCACACCTGCAAAAAAACCAAATCCAATGATCCGCTGTCCATCGTCGTGTTCCAGGCATTCATAATCAATAAGGGTAATGTTTTTATTGACGATTGTATGCATCAACAACTGATTATAAGGCTGTTTTTTGCGTGTGTGTGAAAAGAAAAGGTATGTTTTATCTGCAAGCAGGTTAGGAACAGGCACTTCCTTTATGCCTAAAAGGATATCACAGACATTCACGTCTGAAATTACTTCGATGCCTGCGTTAACGTATTCAGCATCGGTATAACACCGGCCGGGAGATGATTGCGCGAAAATTTTCACACCAGCCTCGTTTTTCTGTATCCATTTACACTGAGCCGGGGTAAGTGCCACCCTGTTATCTTCCGGTATCTTTCCTTCCCTGAGTAATCCTATGTTGATCATATTAAAATCCTCCACAAAATGAGGAGGAATTCTGGTAATTGCAAGAAGGTTTCGCGCCAGGACGCAAAGGGGGAAGAAAATATATCTTAACAAATCTTAATCATCATAAAAATCAGTGTTCTAACGCAGTTTGCCGTAAATTTGAATACAGCCTGACACATGAAAGCACGCCATTCTCTTTTTGTTTTTGTTGCGATGATTTTTGGTATAACCTCATGCAAAAAAAATTCATCACCTGATGCCCCTGCCAACCAGGCTTACAAATTCAATTATGGAGATTCGGTTTTGTATTTGCATAATAGTGCTACAGATTATATTGTAGCACCTGCCATCAGTAAGGCTGGAACTTATGACGCGTTTCCAAAGGGACTTTCGATAAATGCAACTACCGGTGCTATCAATGTTTCACAAAGTGAAACAGGCATGCGGTACCAGGTAAGATTTACAGCAACTACCGGTGAAGTGTATTCGACCAATCTTCTGATTGCAGGAATTAATTACCTGGATAAATATTATAACCTTTCCCAGGGTGATTCCATTGCATATCCCATTTACAATGGAGATCCTTCAAGAAGAATTCCTACCGGAAATTATGATGTTGGAGGTGATGCCAATCATAAAGGGGTTGCTGTACATTCAGCAAATGGACAAATCAACCTGATGCAATGTTTGCGAAATGGTCTTTTTGGCAATACTCCAAAAACGAATGAATGGGAAGACATCACGATCCGTTATACTACAAATGACGGCAGTGGTACCGCAGTTAACAGCATCGGCATCATCATTTATTATTACAATACCGTGAACGATGTTCCGGAAGATGTAAAAGATATTGTACAGGCACACCAGGGAATGGTACTTGGAACCGATTACAAACCAATTGTCTCTTCACCGCTGACCCAAAAAAATGGTTTGAGTCCTGCACTTCTTGCCAAGCCCCGTCCCCCCTGCGTGATTATTGTGGGACATTAATCATTATTTGTGCTCAGAAGTTTATGCCTGCTCCTCACTCTGTTTCTGTTTCTTGCTCTCTTTCTTCCTTCCATACGGTCACAAAAACAGACGTCAGTCAACTATCCTGAATTACTTCGCCTCTATCACAAAGCCAATTCTTTTTACGATTCCGCTACTGCCAGTTCTGATAATGAAGTCAAGGAAAGTGCGCTGAATGCAAAAGCCTTAAAGACTTTCCAGGAACTACAGCCCTTGCTTCCTGGAAATTCAATATATGATTCCCTGAGATTCTTTACTGCCTTCAAGATTGGTGAACTCCAGCACTACCAGGAAAATTTCACCGGTGCATTACAGGGGTATCACCAATGCATTTCGATCCTTGCAAAAAGCCATCTTCCTGATTCTTTACTCTTCAAGCCCTTACTATATTCCGGAATTATTTATTACAACCAGAACCAGTACGATACGGCATCATTATTTTTCTCGCATGCGGAACAGGTGCAGGCGAAATACAATCACAGGCTGCAGGAAAGCGAGCGTCTTTACAATATTTCAGGTGTATTGTATTATGAGCAGGGTGATTTCCAGCAGGCAAAGAATTATTTTTTAAAAGCGATGGAGGTTTTACCGAAATCGCATCCATATTACAAGGAGCTGAATGTAAACTACCGTATTAACCTGGCGCAGATTTATTTTCGCCTCGAGGATTACGACCAGGCGAATACCATATATCAATCTCTGTTGCCGGAGAAGACCAACACCAATGAAATACTGCACAACATCGGCACCATCAACCTGTACCTCGGAGCACCACAAACATCACTGGAATATTTCAGGAAAGTAAAATATAATTCAAACCGCGTCATTCAGCTTTACAACAATATCGGACAGGCATACCTGAACCTGAACGAATATGATTCAGCAAAAAGTAACCTGCGAAAAGCATTGGATGCGGATCAGCGCCTCGGAAAAAATTCAGATCCCATAGCAAACGGGCTCACATTTGAATTATCAGGCGATGTTGAAATGGAAGAACATCATGCAGACATTGCCTTGTTATATTACCAGGATGCATTGCACCAGTTCTATCCTTCATATACCGATACCACATTGTTCTCCAATCCAAAAAGATTTTCAGGAGTTTTTTCATACATCAATTTATTTAATTGTCTTGTGGCGAAGGCCAAAGCCATGCACGTAAAGTATGAACAGACGAAGGATATAAAATGGGCTGAAGGTGAATTGAATGCGTATCGTTCCGCGTTCCAGCTGATCGATTATGTTGAACGCACCTACGACAGTGACGAAGCCCGCCTGTTCCTCGATCGCATCAAGTACCAGGTACATGGAAAGCCAATTGATATTGCATACACGTTGTACCAGAAAACAAATGACGAAAAATTTTTAGAAGAACTTTATGTGTTTGACCAGCAGAACAAAGCCTCAATATTATCAGTGCGGAGAGCGGAGAGCGGAGAGCGAAATGGAATAGATACTTCTGATTTTATACGTATTCAGTCCATAAAAACCGAGATCACCCGCTTGTCTATCAGGGCAGCACAGGTGAACGATTCTGCTGCCATTTCATTAATGAACAAACGCATCCGTGACCTCGAGATACAGCTGGGAAAATTGCAGGACAAATTGATCAAGTCCTCAGGAAGTATTTCGAAAATTCCAACTGTAAAAAGTTTGCAGCAGGATTTGCTGGATGACAATACCGCGGTCGTTTCGTTTCATTTATCTGATTCTGCCTTAACCTCACTGGTGATCACAAAAAAGAATTTCAATGTTTTCCAGCAACCATTGTTTACAGGTTTTCATGAAGCTGTTCAATCTTATGTTGAAGAATTACGAATGCCAGGGAATGATACTTCATACAGGGAAATATCGCATAAGCTATATCAATTTTTATTCTCCCGGTTGAATGTAAATGATAAAAGAAGGTGGCTGATCATTCCGGATGATGAATTGAATTACCTTCCTTTTGAAAGCCTGATAGATGAGAAAGGGAATTATGCCGTTAGCAGTCATACCATCCAGTACCAGTACACTACCGCATTATTGAAAAAAGAAACCTCCGATTTTTCCAACCTGGAAACGCTGGCCTTTGCACCATTTACAAAAAGCGGTTACAAGGATTCATTACTTCATCTTGATCCCCTTCCCAATTCATTAAATGAAATTGAAAATACAAAAGGCAAAAAATTTATCGGAGTTACAGCAACCAAGCAACAATTTCTTTCAACACTTTCCTCCTATCCTGTTATTCACCTCGCAACACATGCAGTTGCGCGAGCCGGCAAAGATGGATTGTCCTTTATAGCGTTTTCACCAGGAATAAATAATTCCCATGATTTTTTATTGTATGAAGAAGAGATTTACAACCTTCCTCTTGAAAAAACAAAACTGATCCTGCTCAGTGCCTGTGAAACTGCATCGGGTGACCTGGTTCGTGGTGAAGGCATCATGAGTCTCAGTCGCGCATTTACTTATGCAGGTTGTCCGGACATACTCACTACCTTATGGAATGCGAATGATTTTTCAACTGGTTATCTTACCAGTAAAGTTCATCATTACCTGAATGCACGTTATTCCATTGATCATGCATTGCAACAGGCAAAGATGGATTACCTGATGGATAAAAGCGTTAACCCGAGGCTGAAACATCCTTTTTACTGGTCGCATTTTATTTTTATTGGTAACTACGAGCCGGAGGAAAAAAATGGTGTGTTGTGGTGGGTCATTGCCGGTGTGATTCTTTTAATATTCATTTCACTGGCTGCAAAAAAGTCCCGTAATTAATACGGGACCGGTTAGCAACGGAAGGCTAAGAGCTAAATGAGAAAAATGAAAAAATTTCTTAGCGTCCTCTGTGTCTCTGCGTGCAACATTTTTTTTCGCGCAAAGGACACATCGAACGCGGAGGAATACACGCAGAGAAGACAAATCGCTTTACCTATTTTTTTCTCCTTTAGCACTTAGCTCCGCGAAGCAAAAGTTAGTGCGCCTTTGTGCCTTTGTGGCTATCTAAGTGTACTCTGAGCCTCAGTACCTCCGAGGTTCCTTCTTCTCCACTTTCTCAATCAACTCTTCCGAAAATTGATTTTTATAAACATGAGCAGGGTTATCATGAATACTTCGCATTAAAGAAGCAGCAGTTTTAGTATCTCCGTTCTTCAGATAGGCAAGGGCCAGATAAAACTCAGCATCCTGCTGAAAAGGGCCTCCATAGGATACGGGTCTGAGCCATTTAATAGCATTTTCAGTTTGTTTGGTTTTAAGATATGATATCCCGGTAAGGAAACTGTCTTTTTGAGAAACGGCTTTTCCATTCAGTGCCAGCGATGCTACGATGAAATATTTTTTTTGTCTGTATGCATCTTCAATAGGAGAAACATTTTCATTTCCTCTCACGCCATTATCCTGATAATCCACATAAGCCTGCAAGTACAAATCTTCGTTGCCCGGCTTTTTATCAAACACTTTAAAAAGAACAATAAAAACTATCACGCTGGCCGCTGCCACCATCGAGTAACGCAAAATTTTCCGTGTTACTCCGTATCTCCGTGTCTCCGTGGTTTGCTTTCCTTTTTCTTCAGCGGCGACTGCCCTGATTTTTTCTTTTAATCCCAATTGTTTTACTGCGATGATCGCCACCCTCATTTTCTCCACCCGCATTTTCAATGTTTCATCAGTTGCCAGAACTGCTTCCAATGAATCCCGTAATTGTCCTTCCATTGAACCATCCAGGTAGTCAACAATTTCTTCATCCGTAAAATGTAAATGTTCATTCATGCAGTAAGTTTTTCAATTGACGATATAGAACGGGGTTGCCCATAATCATTTCTTCCAGTTTCTTCAGGCACTTGTATTTTTTATTTCTTACCACCTGTTCATTTTCATAAGATGTGGATGCCACCATATCCTTCATCGACATATTTTCAAAATAAAAGAGCACCAGGATTTTTTTGCATGTCTCGCCCAATTCTTCCATTGTTTTCATCAGTAGCGCATTCATTTCACGGTTTTCGATTACTGCGTCTGCTGCTAGGTCTGATTTATCCATCCCGATCTCGTATTTCATTTCCCTCGTTTCCGCCCTTCCTCTTCTTTTTAATTCATTCAGCCAGGTATTACGGGTGAGGGCATAGAGGAAGGTCTTGATTGACGATTCTCCCCGGAATTTTCCTGCCTGCACCAGGTTGACAAAGGCGAGCATTACATCCTGGAAGATATCAGCTGCGTCATCTTCAGAGCCGCTGTTCCGTACCACATAAGTTTCCAGCAGGCCATAGTGTTCCCGGTAAAGGAACCGGAGCACTCGGTCCATCTCTTTCAGCGACCCGATACCTTCGATGACGGCTTCATCTGTCAACGTTTCTGCGCTTGTTGTCATTATTTGTAACCGTGGGATTTGGATTTGTAACCAGTTTAAGGGCAAAGATGGCTTTAAAGGATGAATTATTTAAAGCGGATTGTCGTATCATTGCTCCCCAAGAATAATGGGCAATTGAAATGCAATTGTGAATTTGGAATTCAGCCTTTTAGTTCAACATTCCTTGTTCCTTGTTCTATTGCTCATCATCATTTGCCCGGGTGGCGGAATTGGTAGACGCAGCAGACTCAAAATCTGCCGTTCGCAAGAATGTGCTGGTTCGATTCCAGTCCCGGGCACAA
>JBJMLW010000275.1:0-2334 GCA_045805105.1 Flavisolibacter sp.
AGCATTGATCCTGCGGATCTTTTCCGCCCTGTCTTTTTCCAACTGGCGAATCATGCGTTCTTTTTCTGCTTGTGTTAGCGTAGCATTGTTCCTGATGGAATAAACCTTTGCATCATATTCCCTGTTCACCTGGTCAATCTGTGCCTGGCGTGAGCCATGCGGATAATTAGAATTAGGATTGTTGGGATAATTAGGATAATTGCCACTGTTATTTCCTCCACCAAGAATAATATCCCGTCCCTGCTGGGATGGAGTACTTCCTCCATTATCTTTTGGTTGCCCGAGGATCACTTTACGTGCCTCATCTTTTGAAGTTTGTGCATGCACTGCAACAAAAGAAACTGAGACGAATAATAGGGTAAGCATTTTTTTCATAGTACAATTTTTAGGGTTAGCTGATCAGTCGAAAAGATAGTGCCAATTGAATTATGAATGGGCAATGAATTGTTAAAGACCAACCCGATCGAAAGTTTACGCGGAACAATACGTGAACTTTTGCTTTCTCTTCTGATTCGGTTGCAGAAGAGCTCCATTGTAATTAATATTCCCCGAAGGATGCAGGCATTTTTTTTGTGCATCTATTGATTCATCCTAAACCCCTCGTCATGAAGAAATATGGAGTTTTGAACTTTGTGTGTGGTGCGCTTCTTACATTGATACTGGTAGCAGGGTTTTCATTCAGAGATAATAAAGCAAAGGAAACGGGTCATGCGTGGATGGCCCCCGCAATTCCTGATGAACTTTCTTTTGCAGGAGAAAAAGTTCCCCTTGACCGCTGGTATATCAGGGAAAAGTTTGATCGCGAAATGTTGCTGAATTATTACGCACCGGGAACGATGATCTTCCTTATGAAACTCGCCAATCGAAACTTTCCCATTATTTCTGCAAGGTTAAAAGCGAATGGCGTACCCGATGATTTTAAATATCTCTGCATCGCTGAAAGTAACATGCAAAGCTGGGCTGTTTCAAAAGCAGGCGCGGTTGGCTACTGGCAATTCCTCGGCGGTACGGCACCAGGTTACGGCCTTGAAGTTTCAGACCAGGTAGATCAGCGGCAGGATCTCGAACGATCTACAGATGCTGCCTGCCGCTACTTTAAACAGGCGTATGAAAAATTTGGCAATTGGACTGCAGCTGCTGCATCATACAATTGCGGACAGGGTGGTTACAATTCCCAGGTGAGCTTTCAGCATACTACAAATTATTATGATCTTCAGCTTCCCGAAGAAACCAACAAATACATCTTCCGCATCCTGACGTTTAAATATTTATTGGAAAACGCCAATGACCTTGGATTTGTCCTCAAGGAAGAAGAAAAATATCAGCCTGTTGAAACACGTTCAGTCACAATAGAACAATCCATACCTGACCTGTCTGCCTTTGCGGTGAATAATGGAACAACCTATAAAGTGGTCAGGCTGTTGAATCCCTGGATTCGGGGAAGATCATTGAATGTTTCAAAAGGAAAGTCGTACGTGATAAAACTTCCTGTTGACAAAACCTTTTGATGAACTTTCTGGGTAATATTTTGTTATGCAATTATGATTACCCCTCCCGATCTTTCAAATCCTCTATGGTTCCTGGCAGCCATTGCAATCCTTTTTGCTATTGTATTCGGAAGGTATCTTTTTGTTGCAGGGCTGTTTTACCTTGTTTTTTATTGTTGGTTTCCACGCCAATGGAAAAACCGCAAGATCAGTGAAAGGAATTATAAGCCGGCACAGTTTAGAAAAGAAGTTTACTGGAGTTGCGTGACGGCATTCATATTCTCCGTAGCAGGAGCAATTACAATACTACTTTGGCAACGGGGGCTCACAAAGGTTTATACCGATATAAATCAATATCCCCTTTGGTGGCTGCCTATAAGCCTTATTATCTCATTATTGTTACATGAAACCTATTACTATTGGTTGCACAGGTGGATGCATCGGCCACGAATATTTCGCCTCGTGCATAAAGTACATCACGACAGTAACATTACTTCGCCGTGGACAGCGTTTTCTTTCCATCCGCTTGAAGGATTGCTACAGGCTATTTTTTTACCCGTGCTATTACTGTTCTTTCCGATCAATCTGTACATGCTCTTATTGCAGTTAGTGATCATGACCCTGAGCAGCGTGATCAATCACCTGGATATAGAACTGTATCCAAAAAAATTCCATCGGCATTTCATTGGACAATGGCTGATTGGGGCCACGCACCATGCCCTCCACCATCATCAATTCAAATTTAACTATGGCCTTTACTTCACATTCTGGGATAAATGGAAAAAAACCGAGAGTCCCCAGTTTGAATCTGTATTCAAGGAAAAAACGGAGTTTATTCCGGGCAACA
>JBJMLW010000276.1:0-4549 GCA_045805105.1 Flavisolibacter sp.
ACTTCATTGAATATGCCAGACACGCTGGTCAACCATTCCATGTTTTAAAAGGGGGAGAACGCTTAACGGTAAAAAATAAAACCAATCCTTCATAATTCATTGACAGTATTTTCCTCACCTTTGAATGCTTAGGGAATGTATTCGGGATTTTGGATTGGGGTGAGGTATCTAACAGAATCAGAATTCGTAAATATTTTGGAAAAACAACTTCAGAATCAATTATGAAATTTTTAAAAACGGTTTTATTTTTTTTCTATTTTTTAATTTCTCTCTCACAGGTTCGTGCTCAAAAGCAAACCACTTATTGTAACCCGGTGAATATCGATTATGGATATACACCGATACCCAATTTCAGTGAATGGGGTCGCCACCGTGCCACCGCGGACCCGGTGATCGTGCACTATAAGGGTGATTACTATCTCTTTTCTACCAACCAGTGGGGTTACTGGTGGAGCAATGACATGGTGAAATGGAATTTTATTTCAAGGAGATTTCTTCGTCCATGGAATGAAGGCTACGATGAACTATGCGCACCGGCAGTTGGCATCATAGGTGATACGATGATTGTATTCGGTTCCACTTATACCAGCCAGTTTACCATCTGGATGAGCACGAATCCAAAAGCTGACGAATGGAAACCACTTGTAGATTCATTTGCGATTGGCGGATGGGATCCTTCTTTCTTTACAGATGATGATGGAAAACTTTATATGTACAACGGAAGCAGCAACCGTTACCCGATGTATGGGGTAGAGCTTAACAGGAAAACGATGGATCCATATGGTACACGAAAGGAAATGTATATGCTTGAAGACTGGCGGTACGGGTGGCAGCGCTTTGGAGAATACCTTGACAATACTTTTCTTGATCCTTTCGCTGAAGGATCATGGATGACAAAACATAATGGCAAATATTATTTTCAGTATGGTGCACCCGGAACAGAATTCAGCGGGTATGCTGATGGAGTTGTTGTAGGCGACAATCCTCTTGGTCCTTTTACTCCGCAGTCCGACCCCCTTTCATGGAAGGCAGGTGGTTTTGCACGCGGTGCTGGTCATGGTGCTACATTCCAGGATCACTGGAATAATTACTGGCATGTTTCCACCATTGCTATTTCCGTGAAAAATAATTTTGAAAGAAGAATCGGCATCTGGCCTGCAGGATTTGATAAGGATGATATCATGTACTGCAATACAGCATTTGGTGATTATCCGCATTATCTTCCTTCAGGCAGCAGGCCCGACCAGTATTCACCTGCGGGTGATGGCGCATTTACCGGCTGGATGCTGCTCAATTACAACAAGCCCGTACAGGTTTCTTCCACACTGGGAAATTATGCAGCCAACCAGGCAGTTGATGAAAGCATTAAAACTTACTGGAGCGCTGCCACATCAAACAAAGGCGAATGGATTCAAAGTGACCTGGGAAATGTATCTACCGTGAACGCTATTCAGATTAATTATGCCGACCAGGATGCAGAATTCCTGGGTAAAAGTCTGAATGTTTTTCACCAGTATAAATTATATTATTCAACAGATGGAAAGAAATGGAATGTTCTTGTAGATAAAAGCAACAATAAAACAGACGTACCACATGATTATGTTGAACTTTCACAACCAGTGCAGGCAAGATTTATCCGGTTGGAAAACATTCATATGCCTACGGGAAAATTTGCCATCAGCGGTCTTCGTGTTTTTGGTAAAGGAAATGGCAAGGTACCTGTTGAAGTAAAAAATTTTATTGTCCTTCGCACAGAAAAAGACAAAAGAAGTGCCTGGATTAAATGGTCGCCTGTTGACAATGCCTATGCCTATAATATTTACATGGGCACTGCACCGGACAAACTGTACAATAATATCATGATCTATAATGCCAATGAATATTATTACAAGGGGATGGATAAATTAAAAACCTATTATTTCCAGATCGAAGCGATCAATGAAAACGGTGTGTCAAAGAAGTCGGAGGTAATGAAAGTCGAATAGCTGGGCCACAAAGGCACAAAGGCACAAAGTTGCGCTAAGAATTACTATAATTTAATTTGTGCGTCTTTGTGACTTTGTGCCTTTGTGGCAAAAAAAAACATTAATTGAAAACCATAGATAATGCTTAGAAAAATTTTACTCAGTACGTTTTTGCTGATTTCAATTCATTCTTTTTCACAGAATGATCCGAAGATGAACACCTTTATATCCGGCCTCATGAAAAAAATGACGCTGGATGAAAAACTCGGACAATTAAATCTTCCGGGTGCGGGCGACATTACAACCGGACAGGCATCCAGTTCGGACATTGCAACTAAAATAAAAGCAGGTAAGGTGGGTGGGTTATTCAACATCAAAGGTGTTGACAAGATCCGTGATGTACAAAAAGTAGCCGTAGAACAAAGCAGGCTGAAAATTCCACTGATTTTTGGAATGGATGTGATACACGGATACCAGACAGCATTTCCTATTCCACTCGGACTAGCCTGCACATGGAATTTAAAAACCATTGAGCAATCTGCACGCACTGCGGCTGTTGAAGCAAGTGCAGATGGGATCTGCTGGACCTTCTCTCCTATGGTTGACATCTGCCGTGACCCGCGCTGGGGACGGATTGCTGAAGGAAATGGTGAAGATGCATTCCTGGGTTCTGAAATTGCCAAAGCAATGGTGCGCGGTTACCAGGGTAACAGCCTTGCAGATCCCACAACTATCATGGCGTGTGTAAAACATTTTGCATTGTATGGTGCAGCCGAAGCAGGCCGCGATTACAATACAACCGACATGAGTAAAGTAAGAATGTATAACGAATACTTACCACCATACAAAGGTGCAGTAGATGCAGGTGCGGGAAGTATCATGTCATCTTTTAATGAAATTGACGGCATTCCTGCAACCGCTAACAGGTGGCTCCTGACTGACCTGCTTCGCCGCCAGTGGGGATTCAAAGGTTTTGTTGTAACTGATTATACCGGTATTAATGAAATGATTGAGCACGGCATGGGTGATCTGCAAACCGTTTCTGCATTGGCACTCAGGGCAGGTGTTGATATGGACATGGTAGGTGAAGGTTTGCTTACCACATTAAAAAAATCATTGCAGGAAGGAAAGATTACGCAGAAAGAAATCGATGATGCCTGTCGCCGTGTACTCGAAGCCAAATATAAACTTGGTTTATTTGATGACCCCTATCGTTATTGTAAACCTGAACGTGCAGCCAATGAAATTTATACACCGGAACACCTGAGGCAGGCGCGTGCAACAGCAGCTGAATCATTTGTCCTCATGAAAAACCAGGGCAATGTTCTGCCTTTGAAAAAAAGCGGAACGATTGCGCTGATTGGTCCGCTTGCCGATGCACGTGAAAACATGCCCGGCACCTGGAGTGTGGCAACTGATTTTACAAAGCCTATTACAGTCATTACAGGGTTGAAGAATGCGGTGCTAAATAATGCTCGCATACTTTATGCTAAAGGTTCCAATATCGATGCCGACAGTGCCTTTGAAGAAAGGGCTACCATGTTTGGTAAAACACTGGGAAGAGACCGACGTTCAGAAGCAGACCTGTTGAATGAAGCATTGGGTATAGCAGCACAGGCAGACGTAATTGTTGCAGCATTGGGTGAAGCAGCAGAAATGAGCGGAGAAAGTTCCAGCCGCGTGAACCTTGATATTCCTGAAACGCAAAGAAAATTACTCGCTGCACTTTTAAAAACCGGAAAGCCTGTTGTTCTTGTTTTGTTTACGGGCCGTCCGCTTGTTATTAAATGGGAAAATGAAAATGTTCCTGCAATTCTAAATGTATGGTTTGGGGGATCTGAAGCAGGTGATGCCATCGCAGATGTTTTGTTTGGAGATGTGAATCCTTCAGGGAAGCTCACTACTACCTGGCCACAGCATGCAGGACAGGTACCGATTTATTACAATCATAAAAACACAGGACGGCCACTTCCGGAAGGAAAATGGTTCCAGAAGTTTCGTTCCAATTACCTGGATGTATCAAACGATCCACTGTTTCCATTCGGATATGGATTGAGCTATACATCTTTTTCATATGGCGATGTAAAGCTTAGTAAGAACCGCATGGGACCTTCTGAAAAAATCACTGCCTCTGTTACTGTTACCAATACAGGTAGCAGGCAGGGACAGGAAGTGGTTCAATTATACATCCGCGACATGGTCGGAAGCATTACACGGCCGGTAAAAGAACTGAAGGGTTTCCAAAAAATTTCTTTGAATCCTGGTGAAACAAAAACAGTAACATTTTCGATTGGTATTAACGATCTGAAATTTTATAACAGCGATCTGAAGCTGGTGGCTGAGCCGGGAGATTTTAAAATATTCATTGGAACGAATTCAAGGGATGTGAAGGAAGCGTCATTTACACTGACCAAATAGTTCTGATCATGAGCTGCTTACCAGTGTACTCCTGAACTAACGCTATCCCGCCTGCGGCGGGACGCAAGGGTTTCGCAAAGGACGCAATGAAAAACATAAGGCCAATTTCGTATTAGAATAAAAAACATTAGAACTAAAGATTTTTGGAAACATAAACTGAAATATAG
>JBJMLW010000277.1:0-4093 GCA_045805105.1 Flavisolibacter sp.
CTGAAGCAGTAATTACATCGATATTGAAATACAGTACGATGTCCGTATGGAAATAAAACTTTGAAAGTGGTCTCACCAGCTTCCTGTAAGAATGTGTTCTGAAAATGGTAGCGGACCACAATTCCTGGATCATCCACTGGTCAAGCAACACCACATCAACATAACCTTTCTTTTTAACCTGCTTCAATGCCAGGTTAAAAAGTGATAGTCTGATAAAACGATATAGCGAATTCCAGTTAAATATCCGGTTGTAAATGAGACATGATGAAAAATAAAGAAAGAGATGCCCTCTTAAAAAAATGAACTGCAGCACAAGGCCTGTCTTCTGTATAAAATGCATATTCCTGACATAATCCTTAATATCCTGGAGTGTAAATACTTCCAGTCCTCTTTTTTTAAGTACTTCTTCAAAGTGCCGGCAATTGGTAGTTTTACCGGAACCTGGAGGACCAACAAATTCAACAACGAGAGCTTTATTCACTTTCAATAATTTATGGAAATGCTTTCCAGATATCAGTTTTTATTTTCCTGATCACCATATCAAATGGAAGACTTGCATCTATTGTTACCACGCGTTCAGTATTTCCTAGTTGCAATTTCTTTATGCCTTCAATTTTAGCAATAAGGAGTTCGCGGGGAGTTTCATTAGGCTTGCGTGCTTCTACAATGTCCACATCAGCTATCAGTTTAAACAGGAGATCCGGCTGATGGAGATTTGCTGAAGCATAAATGCGCTTTTCCAGATTTGAAATCGTTCTTAAAATAAAATTTCTGCTTTTGACAAAGTAACCAAGCAACGGTCCATCGTTGTAACCTTCAATCTGGTTTTGAGGAAACCGGTCACAGATCACCAGCATACCCCTGTCTTTTGCTTTTTGCATCCGTTTAAGGTTTGCCTTCTTTTCCCAGGCCACTGATAAAGCCTCAGCACATTTGTATATGTTAAACAATAAACCTTTTTTATTGACATCACCGGATGCAGGTTTTAAGATCTTTATTCTTTTACCGTTTCCTCTAATTTTATTTTTCGAATTCAGCAATAATTTTCTGAACAGTGATGCTTTACCATCACCCCTTCCAAAATAAATTTTATAAACATCCAGCTTTGTTTTAAACGTTGCATGCAGGTCGGCAATCACCGATGATTTGCCGGATCCATCGGCACCAATTACAGCTACAATAAATCCTCCGCGTGGATTGACCCTTCTGGAGAGTACCGGTTGGTTAAACACTTTCTGCAACTTCCTCCTGGCCTTCAGCGAAATTTCCCTGTACCACCTTTTAAAAATTGCTTTTACCGGGTCATACATCCGCTGGCTCCTGAATTCCTTCTTTAAAAATGCAGACAAAGTAAGAAGTTCCTTTCTGCTGAACTTACCGGTTACCAGGTCCAGTACAACACTGGGATCGGCAAACAAACTTTCCAGTATTGCTTTACTTTCAGCATCGGTTACTCTTTTCTGTAACCAGTTATATTCAACTCTTATACTGGCTGAATGCTGCACCTTTTTGTTAAAAAATAATTTTAATGCATCCCTGTTTCTCAGTTTTAATGCTTCACGGAAGTAAAGCAGAATTAATTCAAAGGCGGGATGGATGCAGAAAATTCCGGAAGATTCATCATAAATACGTGTATCAAGAATTTGATCTTCAAAATTCAACTGGTAACTTTTCAGGTATATCTCTCCCAAAGTCAGCCTGAAATGCGCATGTACATGAACAATCTTCCCGGATTGAATGTCGAGTCCAATAAAATCTTCGATATCCCTGTATCGCTTTTCCGGGATGGATTTAAATTTTTTAAAGTTCAGTTGTTCCAGTATTACCTCTACCTTATCTTTTTCTGCCTTGTCAAAAAGGATATCGAGGTCTGTATCAGCCAACATGGAAGCATCAAGGTGTTCGTTGCTTTTCCAGTGACAATACCTGATATCAAAAAGATGGAATTCTGAAAGAAGGTCTTCAATTAATGCCAGCTTCTTCGTTGGGCGGCTCGAATCAAATAAGTCAGTGGTCGAGCGGTAGGTGGATAATGTCTCGTTCATGCTGCCTGTGCAAGTGGTTTTTTAAATCGTTTAAGAACAAGTTTATTCAGCAATGATTTTTGTTCGTCTCCAATGAAAAGTCGTGGATATGCCCATATCACGAAACATAATATTCCTATAACGCACAATATCGACAGCAAAAGCACGAGAAAGTTTGATGTTATTACCTGTCTTAATAAGGTAACGGAGATAAGACATATTGTTCCCGAAAATAATCCGAGGTATAAACCTTTGAGATGAGAAGTGAGTAATGTTTTCCATGTAATTCCTGTTAACCGGATCCCCAGTTGTCCCATCAGGAGGAAATTGATTAACAGTGATGCCGCCACACCTGTTGCAACTCCGCCAAGTCCATAGAAATGACCGATATAAGCACCAACGAAAACTGAACACGCATAAATAATTTGCCGCCATGCCCTGCTATAAACAGCACCGGTTGACCGCGCAAGTGAATCACTCATTTTATAACTCATCCTGAAAAGCAATGAAGCCGCAAGAATTCTGAATGGAACAACCACAGCAACCCAGTTTTTTCCAAGTACAGTTAGAATAATCTCTGGGGCAAGGATCATAAATATGAAGCTGATCGGTATTGCCACTAATGCAATCAGGCTCGTACCTGTTATATATGCTTTTGCCAGCTGTTTTTTATTGTCCTGCACTTTTGCCATTGCAGGAAACAGCGTCCTGTCAAGTGCATTACCGAAAAGACTTGATGGCATTACCATGAAATTATAGGCACGTCCATATATACCGAGCATGGCCGCACCTAGTGTTCTGCCCACCACAAGGTTATCACCCTGGATGGCAAGGAAGTTTCCCATTTTTGCAATCGTAAATCCAAAACCAAAATATACTAACTCCCTTAGAGCTTCTAAGTCAACTGCAAGCTTTTTTGAAAATGGCTGCAGAATTATATAAAAGAGTGCGCTCAAAAGTGCCTGGGAAAGATTCGCAATAACAAGAGCCCATACGCCCATATGCATGTATGCAAGAATGATCCCTACGGCACCATATCCTATAGCATATGATAATACTTCAACTGATGCAATTAATTTAAATTTCATATTACGCTGAAGCAAAGCTTGTCCTGTTACTGTTATTGAATTGACCAGAAAAATTGAAGAAATTGCCCTTAACACTTTCCCCAGTCCATTCATTTTGAAAAAACTTTCCAGTGAAGGAGCAAGCAGGATTAAAGTTCCTGCGAACAATAATCCGAGCAGAAGAGACAAAGTAAATCCTGTTGTAAGATGTCGCTCTTCAAGTTCCTTTCTTTGAACAATACATGGACCAACCCCCATTTGCGAAAAAAGTTTTGAGAATTCCACAATCACAACAGCAATACCCATCAGTCCGAATTCTTTTGGGGCTACCAATCTTGCAAGAACAGCAAGTACTCCTATTTTGAGCATTATCTGTATACCACCTGATGTAATCAGATAGAGTGTCCCGGAAAATGTTTTATGGGTCAGATTAGTATTATCGATCGTTTTAACGTGTGTTTCTTTCATGCTATTCAATCCTGGTCTAATAAAGTTTTTTCGGGCTGGCTTTTCAGAAAACATTATTTACGAAATCCGGGTTTTTTATTTTTACAGCGGGCTGCCGGTTTATCTGTTCGTAGTAATCCATGAACCACTCCATAAAATGAGCAAGGCCCGTTTGTATCGGCGTAACAGGTTTATAATTGAATTTCTCCATAAGGTCATCAACGTCTGCCCATGTTTCCTGAACATCACCCGGCTGCATTTCCATAAGTTCAATCCTGGCAGTCAATCCTGAAAGCTTTTCTATTTCTCTGATGAAATCAAGAAGACTTACCGGGTTGTTATTCCCGATATTATAAATACTATAAGGTGCAGATGAAATCCCAGGATGTGGTTGCAGTGCATTCCATTTTTCAGACGGTGCAGGTGGTGTATTGATTACCCGAACGATTCCGTCAACAATATCAGATACGTAGGTAAAGTCTCTTTTCATCAACCCATAATTGAAAAACTTGATTGGCCTGTTTTCCATTATGGCTTCTGCAAACAGATAATAAC
>JBJMLW010000278.1:0-5405 GCA_045805105.1 Flavisolibacter sp.
AAAGTAATTGAAGAGTAAATGAGATGTTCTTTTTACCACAATATCACCTCTTCAAATTATAGAAGAGATCTAGCGCCTTGTTTGTTTGCTCCACTACTTTTTGTTTTACCAACAATCATTCGCAAACAAACACAGCGCCCCCAGAAAACTACCCATAGCACGCAGCACGCAACTTCCACCTATGGATTATTCGAATAAATGACTCTCAAGATCGCGAGTTCGTAGCGGAGGCTCCGAACTAAGACCAGTTCCCCATCGACCTCGCTTGTCCCGACATTTAATGTCGGGATTGCTCCACCTTTTTTTTTCAAGAAAAAAAGTGGAAAAGAAAACTAACACCTTAAAAAATAATACTAAAAGGAAAATCTAATCTGAAGTGCAAAAAAAAGGGGATGCAATGCATCCCCTTCCTCATGTTGGAATGATTTATTCGAAATCTGAGAAGAGTTGCCCAGGCATGATGTGGAATCCTTCTTCCTCATCCATTTCAACATTCAGCTGGCAACCTTCGTCGGAGCGGATGGTTACTTTTTCCTTGGTTACTTTCTTATAACCGGTTTTTTCAAAAACCAGTTTATAGGTACCCGACTTCAGCTCAGAGAATGAGTAATTGCCATTTGCATCGGTAATGACAACCTTTTCTTTTTTATTGGCTGAATAAGCAGTTACACTAACATTCAGTAAAGGCTTTTTGGTATCGGCATGAATAACACCGCCTGCGATGTCATTCTTTTTGTTTTCTTCCCCTTCTCCGGGAGAAGTATTGGCCCTGGCACAAAGTGCAGCGGCGCTGAAAACAACTGTTACAAGCAGAGATTTAAGTTTCATCCTGATGTTCTTTAAAGGTGATCTTAATCAACACCTTACTCTCACCACTTAAAATTAATATTTTTTCAATGGATTCTGTAATCCATCAGAAAATTCATCCCAAATATTTTTTACTATTTCACGGGCTGGCAGGATATTTTTCACCAGGGCACTTACTTGTCCGATTTCAAGCTCGCCTTCATCGAGATTTCCCTCGTACATTCCCGATTTTGCTCTTGCCCTTCCCAACAATTTCTGCAATTCATCTACTCCCGCCCCCCGCGCTTCTGCTTCTTCAACCTGGTTAAAGAACCTGTTTTTCATCATGCGCACCGGGGTCAGCTTTTTCAAGGACACGTGTGTGTCGCCTTCTGCTGCATGGATTACAGCATCTTTAAAATTTTTATGCGAAGAGGCTTCTTCACTGGCAACAAATCTTGTCCCCAGCTGAACGCCTTCTGCTCCGAGTATCATGGCAGCTAGCATCTGTCTGCCTGTTGCAATACCACCGGCAGCAATTACAGGTATCGAAACTGCGGAAGCAACGGCAGGTATCAGCACCATTGTTGTAGTTTCTTCGCGGCCATTGTGTCCTCCTGCTTCAAAGCCTTCGGCAACAACAGCATCACATCCGGCATCCTGTGCCTTTATAGCGAAGCGGCTGCTGCTAACGACATGTACAACAGTGATTCCGCTGGATTTAAAATGTTGCGTCCAGGTTTTGGGATTACCTGCTGAAGTAAAAACGATGGGAACTTTTTCTTCGATAATGATCCTGATATGCTCCTGCAGATCTGGGTAAAGAAGCGGCACATTCACACCAAAGGGCTGATCAGTTGCTGCCCTGCATTTACGGATATGTTCCCTTAAAGTATCGGGATACATGCTTCCCGCACCAATTATTCCAAGCGCTCCGGCATTACTAACAGCACTGGCCAGCCGCCATCCGCTGGCCCAGATCATCCCGGCCTGGATGATGGGAAAGTGAATGTGGAATAAGGAAGTGACGCGGTTACCCCCTGTCCCCCTAAAGGGGAGACTAAGATCGATTACACCTTCATCCATGTGTCATTTCTGATTTACTAAGTATTTATTTAATTCGTCTATTACTTCTTCAAACTTATTCACAACTTTTTCATTGCTAAACCTGATAACCGTTATCCCATCTTTTTCTACAAGTCTTTGCCTTAATTCATCATTTTGTTTTATTTCCAAAACATCATGAATAGATCCATCAACCTCAATTACAAGTTTTATAGAATGACAATAAAAATCGAAAATATATACAGAATATGGATGTTGTCTTCTAAACTTGAAGCCAAAAGGTTTTGCCTTCAAATAATTCCATAGCAAGCTTTCAGCATGAGTTTGGGACCCTCTAAGCTTCCTGGCCATATTAAAAATCAGACTATGAGCTTCCCCAAACATTTTCTTCATAATTAAATGGAATTTTAATCTTCTCTGAAGAGAATTTTTATAATAAATGAATGGCAGAAGCTGAAAGTTATTAGATCGGGTTCACAGATCAAGGGGACAGGAACACACGAGTAAATGAATGGCAGTGAGCAGAAAGTTTCTCTAACCTAAGTTCCCCCTTCAGGGGGGCAGGGGGGCTATCCCAGATCTATATCCGTATTATCCCCGATGTTCAGCGTTCTTGTTTCTCCACGGATAGTGGTATCGCTTCCGATAAGTGAAAAGTCAAGAACAATGTCGGCAAGATTGGAATATGCACCGATGATAGAGCTTTTAATAATGGAGGAATCCACCTGTGTATTATCGCCAATGGTAACATTGGGACCAATGATGGAATTTTTTACAGAACATCCCTTCCCGATACTGACCGGCTGAATGAGAACCGTATTTTCATATTCCGGACACTGTTCTGTTCTTGTATTGAATTTTTTCAAAAGTGTGGCATTGGATTCAAGCAGTGTTTCTCTACGGCCACAATCGAACCAGCTATCTACCCTGAATGCCCTGAATTGCGCGCCTTTTTTGATCATACAGTCCAGAGCATCTGTTATGCTGTATTCTCCATGTGTTTTAATGCCACCTTTGATATTTGTTTCAAGACATTGAAAAAGCAGTGTTGACTCTTTAATCTTATAAATGCCTACAAGGGCCATATTTGATTTTGGAATCTGCGGCTTTTCTACCACGTGAAGAATTTCATTGTCAGTTTCAATTTCAGCTACGCCAAAATTTCTCGGATCATCTACCTTTTTAACACCGATCATCGAGGTTGGACTTTTGATTACTTCTGCAACTGAATAATCACAAATGGTATCACCAAGGACGATAAAAACTTCATCATTATTAACGATTCCTCTTGTTAGACGAACTGCATGTCCAATCCCCTGCCTGTCATTCTGATAAATGAAGTGCGCGGTGATATCCGGATATAAAGCCTTTACATAGTCCTGGATCTTTTCACCCAGGTAACCAACAATAAAAATATATTCTTCAATGCCTGCTTCCTTCAGCTGATCGATGATGATACTAAGTACCGTTTTACCGGCAAGTGGAATCAATGCTTTGGGTTGTGTATAGGTATGAGGTCTGAGTTTAGTTCCGGCGCCAGCCACTGGAATGATTGCTTTCATGCGGTTCTATTTTGGTGACACTATTTCTATTTTTATGCTGTTGTCACCAGGAACAGTTTGTAAATAAAAAGCGGTCGAAATTACTGATTTTTAATTCAACGAAATAAATGCTGTTTCATGCCAAAATGCTTAAGAGAATCAAACGGATTTTTATGAAAATTATGATTAAATATTAAGGACAGAAAAAGAGAAAGACAAGGAAACCTTGCAAATATCTCGTTATGTACTGTGTATCTCAGTGCCTTTGAGTCTCCGTAGTTATCAAAATTTGCGTTTTAATATAATCATCATAAAAATCCGCGTTCTCAATCTTTGCGGCTTTGCACTCTTAGCGTCTTTGCGTGAAACCTGAAACATCCCTTATTTTTGCCTGAACTCATTACATCATGGAATCAGTTTTACACGATACTGCTACGCAAAGAGATACCCAGGTATTTGATATCATCCATAAAGAACTGGAGAGGCAACGGAAAGGAATAGAGCTCATCGCTTCGGAAAATTTTACATCCCTGCAGGTGATGCAGGCAATGGGTAATGTAATGACAAACAAATATGCAGAAGGTTATCCCGGAAGAAGGTATTACGGGGGATGTGAGTTTGTAGATGAAACTGAACAACTCGCAATCGATCGTCTTAAAAAAATCTTTTCATGTGATTATGTCAATGTGCAACCGCACAGCGGTGCCCAGGCCAATGCGGCCGTAATGCTTTCTGTTTTAAAACCAGGCGATAAAATACTTGGCCTCGACCTTAGTATGGGTGGACACCTCACACATGGTTCACCTGTAAATTTCAGTGGTAAGTTGTACCAGCCATTTTTCTATAGTGTTGACAAGGAAACAGGACTGGTAAATTATGCACAGCTCGAAGAAATTGCCCGAAAGGAAAAACCGCGCATGATCATATGCGGTGCTTCTGCCTATAGCCGGGACTGGGATTATGAACGCATACGTAAAGTAGCCGACGAGATCGGTGCGTTTGTTTTTGCAGACATTGCTCACCCCGCAGGAATGATCGCAAAAGGATTTTTGAAATCACCTTTTGATCATTGTCATTTTGTTTCTTCAACCACACACAAAACACTCCGTGGTCCCAGAGGTGGTATCATCATGATGGGTAAGGACTTTGAAAATCCTTTCGGAGTGAAAGACCCAAAGGGCAATATCAGGATGATGAGTCACCTGATGGATATGGCAGTTTTTCCCGGAACACAGGGTGGCCCGCTTGAACATGTTATTGCTGCGAAAGCAATTTCATTCGGTGAAATCCTGAGTGATGAATTCACCCGTTATGCCACTCAGGTCCGGAAAAATGCACAGGCAATGGCAAAGGCATTTACTGCGAGGGATTATCATATCATCAGCGGTGGTACAGATAACCACCTCATGCTGATAGACCTGAGAAATAAAAATATCACCGGAAAGAAAGCACAGGAGACGCTTGACAGGGCGCACATTACTCTGAATAAAAATGCAGTTCCCTACGATGATAAAAGTCCTTTCGTTACCTCTGGCATACGTGTTGGCGTGCCTGCAATCACAACGAGGGGAATGAAAGAAGAACACATGGAAGAAGTAGTTGATTTGCTCGACCGCGTTCTGATGAAAATTGATGACGAAAATGCGATCAGGTCTGCTTCATCTGATGTACATGATTTCATGAAACAATTTCCACTCTATCCCGAATTAGGTTAAACAAATAATATGCTTCAAAGAATTCAGAGTATCTGGCTTTTGCTTGCTGCAGCCTTTGCTGCGATCACATTTAAATTTCCATTTTATACGGGGAACAGGCTTGTTGAAGGAGCAGACACCTCCACCAACACCACTGGCACACCTCCTCCAACTATTTTTGCCAATCTTGATGCGACCACTACCATCTGGCTATCCATTCTCACCGTTCTGGCAGGTGCTATTGCTTTTATCTGCATCTTCCTTTTCGACAACCGGAAGCTGCAGCTGAAACTTACCTATCTCGGTATTTTTTTATCGG
>JBJMLW010000279.1:0-4825 GCA_045805105.1 Flavisolibacter sp.
CGCCTGATGTTGCGAGCAATCATGATCTATGTTATGCGCGCTCGAAAGATGGAGGAATTACATGGGAGAAGTCAACCGGTGAAAAATATCATTTACCAATCACTGCAGCTACTGCAGAAATCGCGTGTCATATTGCGCAGAACTCTGAATTGATCAACCAGACATCCATGTTTGCGGATGCATCTGGTAATCCCTACATAGCAACTTATTGGAGAGATCGAAACGACCTGGTGCCCCAGTATCATCTTGTTTGCAAGAGAGGTTTGACCTGGCAATTGTATGATCCTGGATTCAGGAAAACAGATTTTAGTCTGAGTGGCGCAGGAACAAAACAGGTCCCTGTTTCAAGGCCGCAGGTGATCGCATGGACATCCGGCAACAGGCAGATAGTTGGCATCATCTTCAGAGATGCAGAACGCAACAACAGGCCATCAATTGCCATTTGCACCGATCTTGAGAAAGCAAAATGGAAGGTGACAGACTTCGATCAAAATTCTCTTGGTTCCTGGGAACCCACTTACGATACTGAATTGTGGAAGACCAAAAGCGAATTGCATTTATTTCTTCAAAAAACAGAACAGGTAGATGCAGAAGGACAGTCTGACCTTCCGCCACAAATGGTGCGTGTATTGGAATGGAAACCAGTTTCAAAAAACTAGTCGCGGATGAAGATGGATAAAGTTATAATGCGCTTGTTCATATTGATGGCTGTTTTCCCCGCAGCATGTACATCGCATAAAAAATTGCAGCGATCAATAGGAAGTTCAAAAGAACAAGTGGTTGAGATGATCAATAAAGTCAATTCAAACTGGCAGGCTGCTTATCGACCCGAAGCACGTGCGTTTTGGGATGTTGCTGCTTATCATACCGGCAACATGGAAGTTTACTTTCTTACAAAAAATGAAAACTACAGGAGATATTCAGAAGCATGGGCAGAATACAACCAGTGGAAAGGAGCAAAATCGGACAACAGGAATGAGTGGAAATACAATTACGGAGAGAAAGACGATTATGTTTTGTTTGGCGACTGGCAGATCTGTTTTCAAACCTATGCAGACCTGTATACAATTCAACCAGGCGACAGAAAAATAGAAAGGGCACGTGAAGTAATGGAATACGAGATGAGCACATCGCGAAATGATTACTGGTGGTGGGCAGATGGCTTGTACATGGTGATGCCTGTAATGACGAAACTATACAAGATCACCGGCAACCCTTTATATCTCGCCAAACTTCATGAATATTTCAGTTATGCTGACAGTATCATGTACGATGCAGATGAAAAATTATACTACCGCGATGCGAAGTATGTTTATCCGCAGCACAAAACGACGAACGAAAGAAAAGATTTCTGGGCGCGGGGAGATGGTTGGGTTTTCGCAGGACTTGCAAAGGTGTTGAATGATCTGCCTTCAAACGATCCACATCGCATGCAATATATAGCCCGGTATTTAGGAATGGCTGCTGCGCTGAAGAAGTCACAGCAAGCGGAAGGTTATTGGACAAGAAGCATACTTGATCCTGCCCATGCTCCAGGACCTGAAACAAGTGGTACTGCATTTTTTACTTATGGCATTTTATGGGGAATTAATAATGGTTATCTCAATGAAAAAGAATACCTGCCTGTTGCAAGAGCAGCATGGAATTTTCTTTCAAAAACAGCTTTGCAACAAGATGGAAAGATCGGTTATGTACAACCAATAGGAGAGCGCGCAATTCCTGGACAAGTAGTAGACAAAAATTCTACAACTGGCTTTGGCGTCGGTGCTTTTCTTTTGGCGGCTTGTGAAATGTATCGGTTTTTGGAATAGAGTGAGAAGGTAATAAAGTTGATAGAGTTGACAGGGGAGTTGAATGGGGTGATGATAAAATAATTATAAACTGAACACCGTTGTATTATGAAAAATATCTTTTGGACTTTGTTGCTTATCGGAAGTTTTTCTAAAGCGCAAAATCAGAATAATGACTGGGAGAACCAGGCTCTATACGAGTTGAATAAAGAAAAACCACATGCCAGCTTTATGTTGTTTGACAAAAAGCAGGATGTAGTGGAGGACGATTATAGTCGTTCACCTTTTTATCAATCTTTAAACGGCATGTGGAAATTTGTTTATGTAGATAAGTATGCAGACCGCATAAAGGATTTTTACAAAACAGATCTTAATGATGGAAACTGGAACGAGATCACAGTTCCTTCTAATTGGGAAAGAGAAGGTTTTGGAATTCCAATCTATACCAATATCATTTATCCCTTTCCGAAAAATCCGCCATTCATAGGTCCTGATAACCCGGTAGGAACCTATCGCAGGCAATTTACCGTTCCGGATAATTGGGATGGCAAGGAAGTGATGCTTCAATTTGGTTCTATCACAGGTTGTGCATTTGTTTATGTGAATGGAAAAAAAGTGGGGATGACAAAGGCTTCGAAGTCTCCTGCCGAATTCAATATCACCAGTTATCTTCAAAAAGGAAACAACCTGCTTGCTGTACAGGTGTTTCGCTGGCACGATGGAAGTTATCTCGAGGACCAGGATTTTTTTCGTATCAGTGGCATTGAAAGAGATGTTTACCTCTATGCTTTGCCAAAACTTACCGTATGGGATTTCTTTTTAAAAACAGATCTGGATGCTCAATACCGAAATGGAATATTCAGTGCCGATATCGATTTGCGCAAATTTGAAGCTAACGCGGTTAAAGGAGGTGTTGTGACCATTGAGTTGTTGGACAAAGCAGGTAATAAAGTTTTTACACAGAGTAAAAATTTTACGGTTACGGGTGATAGTATTCAAACGCTGCAGTTGTCTGGCAAGGTGAACAATCCATTGAAGTGGAGTGCTGAGTCTCCCAACCTTTATGATTGCATCATCAGTTTGCAAAATGAAAGAGGAACTGTACTTGCTTATACAGGAGCAAAGATCGGTTTCAGAAAAGTTGAAATAAAAAATGCTCAGCTTTTGATCAATGGTGTTGCAACCTATGTTCATGGAGTGAACCGTCACGAGCATGATCCGGTAAAAGGACATGTACCGAATAAAGAGTTAATGATTAAGGATATTCAGCTGATGAAGCAATTCAATATCAATGCCGACAGAACTTCACACTATCCGAATGATCCTCTGTGGTATAAGCTCTGTGATAAATACGGGATATATCTCGTTGATGAAGCAAATATTGAAGCACATGGAATGGGAGCCTCTCTCCAGGGATGGTTTGATTCAACGAAACATCCCGCTTATCTCCCTGAATGGGCGCCAGCATTTTTAGATCGTATTCACAGGCTTTTAGAAAGAGATAAAAATCATCCTGCCGTTATCATCTGGTCCATGGGTAATGAATGCGGTAACGGAAAAGTATTTCACGATGCCTATCTGTGGATCAAACAACGCGATAAAACCAGGCCTGTGCAATTTGAACAGGCAGGTGAAGACTGGAACACAGATATAGTTTGTCCCATGTATCCTGGAATGAATTCCATGAAAAGATATGCTGCAGATACCACGAAAACCCGTCCCTACATTATGTGTGAATACTCACATTCGATGGGAAATAGCAATGGAAATTTCCAGGAATATTATGACATCATCATGAGCAGCCCGCATATGCAGGGTGGTTTTATCTGGGATTGGGTTGACCAGGGAATGAAAACGACAACAACCGATGGAAGGGTTTTTTATGCTTACGGCGGAGACCTTGGTGCTTACCATTTGCAGAATGATGAAAACTTTTGCGCCAACGGGTTGGTAGCAGCAGACAGAACACCACATCCCGGTTTGAACGAAGTAAAAAAAGTATATCAGAATATTTTGTTCAGGGCAAAGGATATTTCAAAAGGAATCATCACAGTACAAAACCTGTTTGATTTTACTGATCTGAACAAATACAATTATAAATGGGAATTGTATAATAATGGAAAAAAGATAGCAATGGATAATTTCCAGGTTAGCATTGCGCCTCACCAATCAAAAGATATTATGTTGAAACTTCCTTCAGTACCAGGAGGAGGAGATGATGAATATTACCTGGACCTTTTCGCATTCACCAAAGAAGCAACAGACCTGGTGCCGGCAGGGCATGAAATTGCAAGAGAACAGTTCAAGATCGGCGGTGATTATTTTGCGCACAAGTCACCCGTCTTACCGCAAAGATTGCAGATTACAAAACAGGATAATAGACTGAGTTTTGTTTCAGGTAGTATTAAAGGTGAATTTGATCTTAAACAGGGGAGAATAGCTTCTTATTCAACTGAAAACCGCAAAAACATCATCACTCAATTTCCTGAACCGTATTTCTGGAGAGCGCCAACTGATAACGATTTTGGGAACCAGATGCAGGTAAATCTTGGTATCTGGCGAACGGCTCATGTCAATAGGATATTAAAGAAAGTGACCACAGGTGTACAAACTACTGAAGGTATTTCCATAAAATTGGAGTTTGACCTGGCCGGTGTAAATGTTCCTTATACTGTCGAATATTTTATACAGGATGATGGTAATATACGCGTTACTTCTTCCATTGATATGACTGGTCGCGATTTGCCTGAGTTACCGAGGTTTGGTATGCGTATGCAATTATCACCGCAATTTGATAAGCTCAAATATTATGGCCGTGGTCCATGGGAAAATTATAGTGACAGGAACACTGCATCTTTTATGGGAGTGTATTCAGACAGCGTGGCAAACCAGTTTACATGGAGTTATATCCGTCCGCAGGAAGGTGGTTATAAAACAGATGTGCGCTGGCTCACACTTACCAATGAAAATGGTAGTGGTTTAAAGATAGAAGGAATTCAACCTATTTGTTTCAGTGCCATCAACAATACAACAGA
>JBJMLW010000280.1:0-10981 GCA_045805105.1 Flavisolibacter sp.
ATTTACATGAAAGCACTTATCATTATATCACTGTATATACTTATGGCCGGACATTGTTCCGGGCAGCCTCCTGAAGGCGGAAAAACAACTGGTCCACTTCCATTTCTTGAATATGGACTGGGTGATGACCGCCTTGGCGGTGCTAAAATGACCTACCTCGATACAGGTATCATAATGAAAATTGTAGATAGTGTTGGAACGGATTATAAGGTTCGTCTATCATCTGCTCATTTTGCATGGTTGCCCAAACAGAATTTTATTTATGATTCATCGGTTCACTTCCAGCCATATTATCTCACTTCCAGCTGGAAGGTGTGGGGCGACGATAAATATGATTTTGTTTCTGTTGGTCTTTCCGAAAAGCTTCCTTACAAAAGTGTGCAGCAGGTTTCACCTTCCCGCATCGTTGTAGATATTTTCGGAGTTGTGAGCAATACCAACTGGATCACACAGCTTCAGACGGTAAAGGAAATTGAACGTGTGTGGTATGAACAGGTTGAAGATGATGTATTCAGGGTGTTCATTCAATTGAAGCATCAAAATCACTGGGGTTATTCAATATTTTATAATAAAACAGCACTGTGGATTCGGGTTAAAAGACAACCGCGCAAGCTGAAGGCAAAAAATCTTATTGTTGCTGTTGATGCAGGTCATGGAGGATCAAACATCGGTGCTACCGGTGTTAATTCAAAGGTCAATGAAAAAGAATACACGCTTAAAATTGCAAACCATCTGAAGAATTTGCTGGAACGAAAACATTACAAAGTTATCATGACAAGGGAAACAGATGCAGACATCAGCATGATCGACCGAACGTTGATGCTCCGGCAACAGGACCCTGATTTTCTTATCAGCATTCATCTTAATTCATCGTCCCGCGATAGTATAAAAGGAGTAAGTACATATTACCGGTACATTGGTTTCAGACCTTTGTCGCAGGCTATACTGAAAAGAATGCTTGAACTGGGTCTGAATAATTTCGGAAACATCGGTTCATTCAATTTCTCACTCAGCGGACCAACAGAATATCCGAATTGCCTGGTTGAAGTAGCATTCTTAAGCAATCCTGAAGATGAAAAAAGAATATTGCAGGATCGTTTTCAAAAGGACGTGGCAAAGAAAATTGAGAAGGGAATTGCCGATTGGCTGAAAAGTATGCGGTAGTGAAGGACGATGGACCATGGTCTATGGTCTATCGTCTATGGTCTATCGTCTATGGTCTATCGTCCAATGTTACCTCCCAAAAACAAAGAACTCCGCATAAACCCACACACTTGCACCTGCGAAAAGCATGGAATCAAAACGGTCAAGGAAGCCTCCATGGCCGGGCATGAAACTACCACTGTCTTTAACCCCTGCCATTCTCTTCAATTTACTTTCAAAAAGGTCACCGAAAGTTCCGCTGATAGAAGCGATGGCAGAAATGATGGCTGCATCAACTACTGTAAGCCGCTTAGTAAAATAGGCAATGACTGAAATAATAATGATGGTAAGAATAATTCCACCAACAGTTCCTTCCCATGTTTTCTTTGGGGATATCCTGGAAAGAGGTGTTTTGCCAATGATCGAACCAACGATATAGGCCATCGTGTCGTTGATCCAGATGGAAAAGATTACAGCAAGCGGTAATGTGAGCGTCAGTGAAGGATCACCAATTGTGGGGTGATGACGCATTTCAATCATCAAAGCCAGCGGTAGGGAAATATAAAATACACCTGATATGGAATAACCGAGGTTTCTGAGGAAAACCAGTTTCGTTTCCATGAACATAATTAACGGTAGCGCAATCATCAGCAATATTCCCAGCCAGAATCCAATATCGGTAAGTGTGATGGTGCTGATAAATAAAAGTTCATTTGTAAAAAACAAAAGCAGGCACCATCCACCGACCATTATCCCATACCTGTGAAAAACTGTAATCTTTTTATAATCCGTGTTAAATAATCCTACCAGTTTCTGGTATTCCATCCATGCGCCAAAATGTATAAGGGAGAATAAAATAAAAAATGACCACCGGTTCCAGAGGAGTCCTCCCAGCATCACCACTGCAAACAGTATTGCTGTAATGGCACGCGTTCGGAAAGTTTGCCAGTGAAATGCCATTAATAATTAGGTTGGTTTAGTGCCGGCCCATCATTCCTGTATATATCATTATATGAAGTGCGTGATTGTTTTTTCATCGTCCTGATGAGCAGGAGCGTGAGTGCTGCACTTACGATTGCATAAACAGGAAGCACGGGTGAATTGATCATGGGTTCATTTACATCCTGCATCATTTCAGGATGCAGGTATACCAGCGTAATGATAAGTGCATCATATATAAAATGCGCGAGCATGGCGGTGAGTATACTTCCACTGTACCAGTAAATGGCACCGAGAATTATTCCGAGGAATAACCTTGGAAAAAAACCGAAGAACTGAAGATGAAAAGCAGAAAATATAATTGCCGTGATGATGATGCCAGCCCAGGCATTTTTTAATGCCCTGATAAACATTCTTTGCAGGATTCCTCTGAAGAAAAGTTCTTCTCCGATTCCGGCAAACAATGAAATAAAAATCAGGTTAATAAAAAGCTGTCCTGGTGTATGCCGGTTCAGCATGAAACGGATCTGTTTTGCAGCTTCCTCTTCTTTACTCTTCATCCAGTTTTGTGCACTTCCGCCAAGACTCATTTTCTGGTTAAGAAAGCCAATATATTCAACAAAAGGAATTGCAATGAGCATGATAGCAACCCCGAGGATCCAGAAAGATGCCTTATAAGGTTTTCTTATCTGCAGGTACTCCTTCGGGGAAGGATCAGAAATATAGGCAAACAATAAAGCAGGAATGAAAAACAATCCGAGGAACTGAATCAGCATCATTCCCCTGAGAAAGAAAATCATATCCGGATTATTGGGATCCCATTTATCGAAGTCCTGTAACTCTGCGAGACCGATTCCTGTAATTTTTGTGAGCACGAAAACACCTGCAAAGATGAGAACCATAAAAATCCCGAATGACATACCCAGAAACAACAGAAACTGGACCCAAACTGGTTTTGTTTTAAGATATGTTTGCATAACTACTCCCTTCTGAATTGTACTTTTGCATCCGCCCTGGCAGAATGCGGTGCAAGATAAGGCCTGAGAGGCAAACAGATTCAGCTGCGAGCTTCGAGGTGCGAGCATAGCTGATAACAATGTTAATGTTACCATTGTCCATTGTCTGTCGCCTATGATCATCATCAAAAAACCCAGTACTTGATAAAAATCAGAAACATACAGCTTCCTGAATTTCCGCTTCTCCTTGCACCCATGGAAGATGTAAGTGATCCTCCTTTTCGTGCGGTGTGCAAAGCCAATGGGGCTGACCTTTTATATACAGAATTTATCAGCAGCGAAGGGCTGATCCGCGATGCAATTAAAAGCAAACAAAAACTTGACATATTCGACAATGAACGTCCGGTAGGTATCCAGATTTTTGGTGGTGATGAAGAAGCAATGGCAATGGCTGCAAGGATTGTTGATGCAACAGAACCGGATCTGCTCGACATTAATTTTGGTTGTCCTGTTAAGAAAGTTGTATCAAAGGGCGCAGGTGCTGCCGTATTAAAAGATGTTGACCTGATGGTGCGTCTGACAAAAGCGGTGGTAAGATCTACTACGCTTCCGGTTACTGTAAAGACAAGACTCGGATGGGATGATAACTCAATTAATATTGTTGAAGTTGCAGAACGACTACAGGATACAGGTATAAGTGCCCTGTCTATTCATGGCAGAACACGTTGCCAGCTATATAAAGGAGAAGCCGACTGGTCGCATATAGCAGCAGTTAAAGAAAATCCTCGCATTCACATTCCAATATTCGGAAACGGTGATGTTGATACGCCTGAAAAGGCAGTTGAATTTAAAAGCAGGTATGGGGTAGATGGAATTATGATTGGACGGGCTGCCATCGGTTACCCATGGATCTTTAACGAGATCAAACATTTTATTGAAACAGGTTCACACCTTGCTCCGCCAACCATTCAGCAGCGTGTTGAAGTGATCAGGAAACATTTACACAGATCTGTTGAATGGAAAGGAATCAAGGCAGGCGTGAATGAAATGCGCAGGCACTATACAAATTATTTAAAAGGCCTTCCAAACATTAAAGAATTCCGTCTCAAACTTGTCACCATAGATGATCCCCTACAAATTGATGAAGTACTGAACGAAATTGAACAGACATATGATGGTTATCAGTTTACAGCCAGAAAAATTCAAATAGAAGAAATGGCTAACGGAAGCTGTTAATTTAATTGAATTCAATTGATTTACAGAAAAGCTATAATCGTACCGCTTCATTATTCTTTTGCTTTCAACCAACCAATCAGGGAAACAATCGCCCACGTTCCTTCAAGAACAAAAAAAGGCCAGTAAGAAATAAGGTAAGATGCAAAGCATGTCATCGCTGCTCCTACTGTATTGAGCATAAAAAATAACCTGCTGTGTGCCGACATCCAGTTAAAAGTGCTGCAGAAGTAGGCTACAAGAATCAATCCTACTCCTATTGTTCCGATCCAGTCGCTATAACTCATATTTATTGGAATAAGTGTAAAATTAAACCGCGGCGGTCTTTACAGCTTTCAAAACTTCCATATCCACAGGAGAAACTGATGAATCGAAATAATGGGTTAATACACCTTTTTCATTTATAAGGTATTTGGCAAAGTTCCATTGGGGAAGCTGATTATTCCATCCATTTTTTTCTTTTGAAGTAAGCCAGTTGTATATTTTATTCTGATCACTGCCCCCGGATACAATTGATTTTTTTACAAGAGGAAATGTTATACCAAAATTTTCCGTGCAGAATTTTTGGATCTGCTCATCTGTTCCTTTTTCCTGTTGTTTGAAATCATTTGACGGAAATCCAATAATTTCCAGCCGGTCATGATACAATTCGTATAGTTTTTGAAGTTCTGCATACTGCGCTGTGAATCCACAATCACTTGCAGTATTTACAACCAACACTTTTTTTCCTCGCAATTTTTCAAATGTAAGTGTGTCACCATTATTTAATTCAATTGAAAGAGAATAAAAGGAAACAACAGGAACAGTGTTCTGAACATTTACGAGTTTTTTTCCTGAAGTTGCTTTCCTGAATGCTGAAAATAGCGGATAGAAAAGCCTTAAAATATTTTGACGGAAAGTCATTATTCAACTTTTTAATTAACAACTATGGGGCAGGAACCACAGAGATGCACTCTGAAACTCTTTGTATGCAGTGGCATAGTTAACCCAATATTTTTCCTAATAATAGACTACACAGTTTAAAACAAAACACTTAAACATATATACGTATCACCATATCATTTCAGTCAGTGAATAAATCCTAATGGTTAATACTTATCAAAGCAGCTAGGAAGTACTCTTTTTTGAAGGTACTTATACTATTGTTTATAGATTTATTGATGCCTTATTTTGTTATTGCTTAACAGGTAGTTAAATATGATTAGTGTGAAGGCCCTGTTAGCAAAAAATCCAATAATCCCAGCCTATGAAAGTAAAACTCTACTTGGTATCCGCCTTGCTTTTACTTTTCATGCAAAGCTCCGGGCAAGACTGCTCCACATTAAACCTCACTTATTCTGTTACTGAATCCAGATGCGTTTCAACAGGGTCAATTAATGTACAGGTTACAGGTGGTTCAGGAAATTATAACTACAAGGCCATTGGTCCAATTACAACACCTACTACTTCTTCAAATATAATTACAGGGCTGCCCCCTGGCACTTACAGTATTCTTGTAAAAGACGCTATAACAGGATGTACGAAACAGGTAAACAGTATAATCATACCCGGTACATATAGCGACCCGAGGTTTCAACTTACAAAAACGGACGCCACCTGTTCAGGTAATGATGGAACTATTTCCTTGATGAACCAGGTTTTTGGCCGGTCTCCTTTCAGTTACACAATTATTTCTCCTTCACCATCTGGAATCGGAAGAACAAGTACATCAGGAACATTTACCGGACTTACTCCGGGAGAGTATTCCATTCAACTTCGTGATTCATGCGGTGGGATCCAGGTCCGGAGAATTACAATAGAAAATTATGACTGGTGGTTTGATAAAGTAACTGTTACGAAATTCAGTTGCGATAGTGCCACTGTGTCTATCCGCCTGGAAGATTATAAAGGAAATAAAAATACTTCTGGTTCTGCTTTCCTTGGATTTACTTATGGAGTGGTAAGAAATCCTGGAGATACCATCTGGAAGACTGCGAGTACCTTCAATATTTTTCTTGGCACAAAACGGTTTGTAACTATTGTGGTAAAGGATAATTGCGGTAATATCCATTCCACTTTATGGACGCTTTCATCGAGCTTAAAACCATCATTGAGTGATGTAACATTAAGCTCCCTGACATGTTCCACCTTTAATGCATCGATTAGCGGGCAGAATCTTACCAACCCACTGTATTGTTTGTACAATAGTTCCAATGTACTGATGGGATGCAATCCTACAGGAATATTTACAGGTATCGGATACGGCTCATATTGCATTATAGTTTCAGATGCATGTTATGATACAACTATTACACGTTGCTTCACAGCCACACGGCCGGTTCCTGCCGTGGATGCAACGGTAGCTATCACGAACATGAATTGTAACACATTTACTGCAACGATAACAGGTCAACAGAATCTTACATCACCTGGTTTTTGTCTTCTGAATGCAATTGGTATTCAGATTTCATGTAACAATACCGGAGTTTTTACAGGCGTTCCTTACGGCAGTTACTGCATACAGATAACAGATATCTGTACGCGGTCTGTTTTAAGCAGGTGCTTTAATGTTACGAAACCGCTTCCGGTTCTAACTGGTTATTCTTTATCCAATTCAACCTGCAGTACAAACACGGTTGGTGTATCCGGAAATAATCTGGATAGCGTTTTGTATTGCCTGTACGATAACCTTGGAAATGTAATTACGTGCGACTCTTCAGGAAATTTTCAGAATATCAGTCAGGGACAATATTGCATACGTGCCATCAAGTGTGGTGATACATCCAACGCTATTTGTTTTACAACAATTAAACCAGTGCCTTCTGTGGGGGGTACAGTAATTACAAATAAAACATGTACAACTTTCAGTGTGACTGTTTCAGGACAAACGAATCTTACCAATCCACAGTTTTGTTTGTATACATCAACAGATTCGCTCATAGCTTGTAACGCAACCGGGATATTTGACAATATACTGTATGGATCTTATTGCATAAAGACACGAAATACATGTTATGATACATTGATTACAAAATGTTTCTCTGTTAATAGAGACCTGCCGGCGATGAGCGGAACACTGCAGGTAACAAATTCAACATGTTCAGCAGTGTCGTTCACCGCTTCAGGAAATAATCTTACTAATCCTTCATTTTGTCTTTATGATGAAGCAAATAACCTGGTAGAATGTAATTCTACTGGTGTTTTCAATAACAAGCCGTACGGAAAATATTGTGTTGTTCTTAGGGACGGATGTATTGATACTACAATAAAGCTGTGCCAGACCTTTAAACCATTAAGAGGATTGAACCTGTATACATCAAAGTCGTGCGATATAGGTAAAACCAATATAGACGTTCAGTTTAATAGTACAAGTTCACCATATACAATCAGGATTTACCATCCTAATGGAAGTTCAGTATTCGAAACAGTTACTTCTGTTAACCCGCTAAGGATTGCATTGTCATCATTGCCTGCTGCTACCCAATACAAGGTGGTTGGAATTGATGCCTGCGGCAATAGGGATTCGGGGTACATAACGCCGGATGCAAACATCGTAACGAAAGTTGTTTCGGTTCGTCCGAAATGCCCGAGTGCTGCCTGGCTGAATGGAGCAGGTGATGTTACAACCACAATTAATTACAATTACTTTTCGATGAAGCCTAAGATCATCAGAAAGAATGGTTCCAGTGCGAGCATCAGTTATTCATCATCATCAGGAAGCCAGTATAGTTTTTCTGATCTTGAACCAGCTACTTACGTGATTCAGTACACGCAATCTACGTGCAACGGTCAGTTATTCGATACGGTAACCGTGCCACCTTATAACTATCCTTCGCAGGGACAGTCGGCGATCTACCAATGTGATAATAATAGTTTCAGCCTGGGTGCTGACGTTGCAGGTGGTGTTAGTCCCTATAGTTTCCAGATCATTGGCAGTCTGCCTGACCAACCTCGTATTGCATCAGCCCCGCAATCAGATGCAGTTTTCAATATCAATACAGGAACAGTATATTCACTTGTACGTTTACGTACCATCGATGCCTGCGGAAATGCCACGCTCAGCGACGTGAGTGTACTTCCATTGCAGAATATTTCAATAACAGCATCCAACACCTGTTACTTCCAGAATATTATGCTTTCTGTGGATTCAGTTCCCAATGCGAAATATACCTGGTTCAGGAAAACATCACCAACCGATAGTGTCATGATCGGCGGAGGACTTAATTATAACCTTCCATTCTTCGTTCCTGCACAAAGAGGTGATTATGTATGTAAGATGGTTGTGAATAATGGCTGTGCAACCAGGCTATCATCATTCACGCTGGATGGAAATTGCGGTTACATTTTACTTGCTTCTTCATTCCAGTTGAATGCAAGAAAAAATAATGCGGTAAACCAGTTATTCTGGACCAATCCCGACGAAGCAAATGTTGTTCGGTATGAAATAGAAAGAAAACAGGCACATGAAACAAGCTTCCGTGTAATGGGTATACTTAAGGGCAACGTAAACGGAGAACGTTTGTTTGATGATGAACGTGCAGGTAGTGGCGAAAATCTTTACAGGATAAAAGTATTCTCCAACAACGGATATACCTATACAAATACAGTTTCACTTGCAGGGAAAGAGTATGGGATTGTTGTATATCCAAACCCTGTAAGAAATGAAATCCACATTGGGTTTACATATCCTGTAAAAACAAATTATAAGCTCGAGTTACTGGCTTCAAACGGACAGCTTGTATTTACGAATACGATCAAAAACATTTCTTCTACCACAGTCAGTTTACAAAGAAATCAAAGCTGGCAGCCTGGTATATACCTGATACGGATTACAGACATGAATACTGGCAAGACAGAATTACACAAGCTCCTGTTCGAATGATTTGCATGTTGGTTATAGTTCTGTCAACTAAGCGGCCCCTTTCCAGGGGCCGCAACATTTTATATCCAAAACATAATTATCTAAATGGAATCCTCAATGCTCAACATTCAGGCATGTCGGATATCATAAGACTGAATGATTATAGATTTATTCATAGAAAATTGTGCACTGTGTATTAAATATTTTGTATTCAGGCCGTTATTTGATATCAATTGGCAGACTTACACTTGCATTATCCCACGCCATTACCAGGCTGGTACCTTTTTCGGTTTTAATAAAATTCATACTGAGTACTTCCATTGGAGTTATAAGGTTTTGAACAGGTACATCTGTGCGTAAAACATCTTTTTTCTGATCGTATACAAATGCACCCCAGGAATCTGTATCCCTGTTAATGATGATGGTCCATTTTGCTGCAGAAGGAATGGCATAAAGTGTATAGCGTCCCTTTATAATCTTTTTTCCTCCAATCACTGCATCCTTGAAAAATTCTATTTCGGTTGCTTCATTGGCGCCAAGTCGCCATACTTTGTCGTATTCGATCAGGTCACCAAAAATTACCCGGTTATCTTTTTGAGGTCTGCTGTAAATAACACGCACCAGTGGCGCTGCAATAACTTTGTTCTGCGTTTTCTGTAATGGATAGTCATTTGGGAAATAGGCCATATCCATTGGTGACTTGTCCAGAGCTGGCATCATTGCTGGCTGGGATACAGGAGTTGTTGTGATTGCGGATTTGCTTTGAGACAAAGCCGAAATTAAAATGCCTGAAAAGGCAAGTGTAAAAATTATTTTTTTCATGATCTTGAATTCATTACAAAAATATTGATCATTTATTTTGTGGAGTGCATAAAAATTATTTCAGCAGCTCAAATCGTTCTTTTGCAAATTCTTTAACATCCGGAAAAAATTCTTCATAGCAGGATTGTAAAGTGGAATATTCATCCTGGAACAAACGAAACGCTGTATCACTTTCGGAAAGGTATACAGCTCTTCTTACAAGACCCTTAAGGCTTTTACTTATGCCCTCTTTGAAACGATAATGAAAAAGCCAGTCTTCCATTTTCATAAAGCTGAGGACATGAATAAAATTATTGGGAAGAGATGGGGCGTTTTGTTCAAGTTGAATATATGTGTTGTGCGTAAAAAGTTTCAATGATCTTTCATCAAATATATCAGGATCAGTTGCAAGAAAATGATCATAAATCACATCCATGATGGCACCACTATATAGCCGGTACGCCGGCCGGAAGATCTGTTTGGCTTCTTTTGTTGCAGGATGTACGTCTGTAAAGCTGTCTATTTCCCTGTGAAGCATAATTCCTTTTTGAATTTTACCGCTAAACCCGAATCTGGCAGATCCTTTAACAAAATCTGATACCATATTTCCAACAAGGATTTCCGGATCATTGAATGATAGGTATGCGTGAGCAAGGAAATTCATACCGACAAAACTACAGTTCATCCGCTGTTAACACTTTATAAGGTGATGTTAAGAGGTTTAACAGTGTCACCCAGTCGTCACAATTTTCTTGAAACCGCCTGTAACCAATTATACATTTGCTACGTCACATTACCGAAACAAATAAATAATCACTTATAAAACAGATTTTATGAAACGTTTACTTTTAACCTTGACAATTGCTTTGAGCCTTGTAACATTCAGTAGCTTCAAAAGCAACGATGATGTAGCACCAGCTGCTCTTAAATCATTCAATAAATCCTTTAAAACTGCAACAGAAGTTAACTGGTCTGTTAGCGAGAATTATTTCAGGGCCAATTTTGCTTTGGATGGTCAGTATGTTTCTGCCTATTATAATACAGATGGAAAGATGGTTGCAATGACAAG
>JBJMLW010000281.1:0-3891 GCA_045805105.1 Flavisolibacter sp.
CAGTGACCAGGAATATGAATTTGAAGGAATACACTTTGTGATGGAGAAGGCGCATGAACTATATTTATTCGGGATGGAGATCGACTGGCAGGGAGGATTGAATAACCGCGGTTTTACTTTCACGAACCCGAATGCATCAACTACTTGTGGCTGTGGAACCTCCTTCGCAGTGTGAAGAGACGTCAGTCCACAGTTCACAGTCGACAGACTTCCGGCAGGCAGTTACGGAGACAGAAGTTTATTAAATGACTTTACTATTTAACTCTCGTAGCTCATAGCTCGCAGCCCGAACGTTTACAGCTTGCATGTTACAGCTTTCCTGCTATTTTTGCGCATCAATAATTTCTCATGCAAGAATCAACTCTTAGTCTTGTTCTTTCTATTGTAGCGCTTCTCGTTTCATTTTTTGTTTTTTTTCTAACAAAGCCGTGGAAGGATGATAAAAGTGAAGATGATGGATTTTCAACAAGGCCTTTACAACTTCAGGCTTATGAAAGGCTAGTACTTCTGTGTGAACGAATCTCTCTGCCAAGCCTGATCTCCCGGGTTAGTCAGCCAGGACTCACAGCAAGGGATATGCAGGTATTTCTTATTGAAACGATCAAACAGGAATTTGAATACAACCTTACCCAGCAAGTGTATGTGAGTGTTATAGCATGGGATGCTGTAAGAAACCTTCGCGACCAGAGTATGCTGGTGATTAATCAGATCGCAAATGTCTTACCTCCGGATGCGCGATCGTCAGATCTGAATAAGCAATTACTGGAGGTGATCATGAACCAGCAGGAAAAGGCACTGCATACCATTGTACTGGAAACACTGAATTATGAAGCCAAGCAATTATTAGGTTGAATAGGATGATGTGTGATCATGATCTTTGATCTATGATTTGTGGTTACCTACTCTAGTAGTCATTTGATTCTTTCATGAACGAAAAAAAACTTTATACCGATAGTGGAATTGAAATCAGGAAGCTTTATAAAGATCCGGTAACGGTGACAGAGCTTCCAGGTGAGTTTCCATTTACACGTGGTGTACAGACAGACATGTATAGGGGCAAGTTGTGGACGATGCGTCAGTATGCCGGCTTTTCAACTGCTGAAGAAAGCAATCAGCGATACCATTATTTATTGTCGCAAGGCGTTATGGGTCTCAGTGTTGCCTTTGATCTTCCAACACAAATTGGTTACGACAGCGACCATCCTTTATCAGAAGGAGAAGTAGGAAAAGTAGGTGTAGCCATTGACAGCATAGATGATATTGAAATTCTATTCCGTGGTATCAGGCTTGAAGATGTATCCACTTCGATGACAATAAATGCAACTGCATTTATTCTCCTTTCCTTGTATGTTGCTGAAGCGAAAAGACAGGGAGCAGATCTGAAAAAAATTTCAGGCACCATACAGAATGACATCCTGAAAGAATATGTTGCCCGGGGAACCTATATCTATCCTCCGAAACCTTCCATGCGGATTATTACAGACATTTTTGAATGGTGTAGCCATGAACTGCCAAAATGGAATACCATTTCCATTTCAGGTTATCACATAAGGGAGGCGGGCAGTACTGCCGTTCAGGAAATTGCTTTCACTCTCAGTAACGGGAAGGCATATGTTCAGGCTGCATTGGCCAAAGGTCTTGATATAAATGTTTTCGGAAGAAGACTTTCATTCTTTTTCAATTCGCACAACAATCTTTTTGAGGAAGTTGCCAAATTCAGAGCTGCCAGGAGAATGTGGGCACATATCATGAAAGAACTTGGCGCAACCGATCCGAAAGCGATGATGCTAAGGTTTCATACACAGACAGGCGGTAGCACCCTTACTGCGCAACAGCCATTGAATAATATTTCAAGAGTAACGATCCAGACACTTGCAGCTGTTTTAGGTGGAACGCAATCGCTTCATACCAATGGTTATGATGTAGCGCTGAGTCTTCCTACCGAAGAAGCAGCACGTATTGCTTTGAGAACGCAGCAGATTGTTGCCTTTGAAAGTGGCGCACCGGATACTGTTGATCCTCTTGCCGGTTCATTTTATGTTGAGCAGCTTACGAATGATGTTGAATCAGCTGCAAAAGTACTGATGGAGAAGATCGATTCGGATGGTGGTGCTATTGCTGCAATTGAACAGGGTTTTATGCAGAATGAAATTGCCCGGAGCGCTTATGAATACCAGCGCAGGGTTGAAACAGGAGAACAGATTATTGTAGGGATGAACCGGTTTGTTGCTGAACAAGAGCAGCATACTTCGTTATTCAGGGTTGATGATCAGATACGCATTGCACAATCATCCAGGTTAAAGGAATTACGAAATAACAGGAATGATACGTTGGTAAAACATGCCCTGGAAAATATCCGGGGAAAAGCTGTTTCCGGTGAAAATCTGATGCCTCCTGTGATAAATGCCGTGGAAGAAAAATGCACTCTTGGAGAAATTGCAGACGTTCTGCGAAGTGTTTTTGGAGAATATAAATAAAACATCCCGGTAAATTACCGGGATGCCTGTTACAATTGACTACATTTTACTTTTCTTAATTGCCTGAATTGAATCCAGGTGTTTCTGAAGTGTGGGAAGTGTTTTACTCGCCCAGTTCTTCAGATCATTATCATTACATTTTTCAGCCGCCATTTTGAATTCATTGATGTCTTTTTTATGGTCATCTACCATCATATTTACATAATGCTGATCAAAATTTTTGCCTGTCATTTTCTGCATGGCATCCAAATGGTTCTGTTCTTCTTTAGGTAAAGCGGTTGGAATGGTAATACCCCTGTTAGAAACCAAAGATTTTAATTCATCGTTTGCCTGCGAATGGTCTTTTACCATCATTGCTCCAAAATCTTTTACCCGCTGGTTAACTGCTTTCTGCTGCGCCACGTTTCCCATTTCCACCTCAGCCATGCCACCTGCTGCGGCCTTCATAACAAACATTGAATCTTCTTTGCTGAATGGAGTGGTGTTCACATTAGCGGTGGTGTTGTTTGTATTATTGTTGGTACTCATTGTATCCGTTCCTGCGGGCGAATTAGATGTATTGGAATCTGAAGACTCGCCTGTACCGGAACTGGAATTGTTACACGACCAGATGCATGTAGCAAATAAAATAGTGATAATGGACAAAAAATTCTTTTTCATAAATAAGTTTTATTGACTTGCCACAGAAAAATCTATGCCATCATGTATAATTTTTTATAATACATAGCTTCCGGTGAGGAATAGAAATTGATTTCATTATTAATGCGTGCCGAGGAATTAAATCAGCAAATCAAAAAGTGATTAAGTTTGCCTGATACACTCCTATATGAAAAAGACGGTTTTTCTTTTCGTCCTGATCAGTTCCTTTTTTATTTCTACTGCACAGGTTCCTTCATTTATCAAAGACAGTCTCGACAATTATATTAAAACAGGTCTGAAAGATTGGGATATCCCTGGTTTATCAATAGTAGTTGTAAAAAATGGTGAGGTCGTTTATATGAAAGGATTTGGAGTAAGAGATATTAAATCCAATAAGCCTGTTGATGATCAGACTTTATTCATGATTGCCAGCAATACCAAGCTGTTCACTGGTACAGCACTGGCTCTGCTTGAAACCAGAGGACGAATTTCTTTAAATGACAGGATTACAAAATATCATCCATCATACAGGCTTTATGATTCATCAACAACGAATATGGTTACCATTCGTGACCTTCTTTCCCATAGAATAGGAACCAAAACTTTCCAGGGCGATTTTACATTCTGGAATACAACACTCAGCAGGGAAGAAATCATGAAACGTATGAGACTGCTGAAGCCTTCGCAGCAATTCAGGCAGGACTATGGTTATTGTAACAGCTGTTTTCTAACTGCAGGCGAAGTTATTCCCAAGGTAACAGGACAGACATGGGAA
>JBJMLW010000282.1:0-4840 GCA_045805105.1 Flavisolibacter sp.
AGATTTAATAATTAATAAAGTATTCATTCATTTCGTAGAAAACATCTTAAAGATTTAAAATTTTCCGATTTACATACTTGTGATTCAGAAATTGGTATATTCTGTGATATTAAGAAAGTATACAGATTTTTATAAGGGAATAATATTTATTTATGATGATAACCTGTGTTCATCTTAATCATCATAATTATCTGCGTCAGGTTTAACGATTCACGTTTCAGGTTTCACGTCTCACGTTTCGCAATCGCATTCGCAGCTACCCATCCACTCGTCCACGCATGCTGAAAATTAAAACCACCGGTAATTCCATCTACATCCATTACTTCACCTGCAAAAAACAAATTCGGTACTTTCCGGCTCATCATGGTCTGAGGATCTATTTCATTAAGTTGAATTCCGCCACTGGTTACAAATTCTTCCTTGAAAGTTGTTTTTCCTTTCACTTCAAACACACTGTCGGTTAATTGCCTGATAAGAAGGTTTTCATTTTTCGAAGGTAGGTCCGCAAAACGCATATCGTCTGCAATGCCCGATTGCTGAATAAGAAATTGCCACAAACGGGAAGGAAGACCTGAAAAATTATGGTTCACGACCAGTTTCTTTGAATGATGATTTCTCGAATCTCTGATTGTTTCTTTCACTTCCGATTCTTTCCGGCCTACCCAGTTAACATGAAAGTTGAAATGATAATTGCTGCTTTGCAGTTCCCTTGCACCCCACGCACTGAGACGAAGTACAACGGGTCCGCTGAATCCCCAGTGAGTAATGAGCATCGGACCCTCTTCTGAAAGGGCGGAACCTCCAATTTTTACACGGACCTTTTCCATACTTACACCCATGAGTGCTATAATAGGATGACCAGGAACATTGAAAGTGAATAATGATGGAACAGGAGGATTGATGGTATGCCCTGTTTCCTGCAACCATTGGAACATGGTTAATTTTGGATAACCGCCGCAGGCAATGCAAACGAAGGAAGCTTTTACGTGTTGGCCATTGGTCATCAGCAAAGAAAAAATTTCATTTTCCCTGCTGATCTTTTTTACTTCCGCATTCATCCGTATATCAACATTATATTTTGCAGCTTCACGTAAGAGACATTGAATGATGGTTTCTGAATTATCACTAACCGGGAACATACGGCCATCACTTTCTGTTTTGAGTTCAACGCCACGCTCGCGGAACCACTCAATAGTGTGAATGGTAAAATAATTGTGGAAAGATTTTTTTAAAAAGTTCTGTCCGCGGGGATAACGTTTACTCATCTCCGTTATATCAAACAATGCATGCGTAACATTACACCTTCCACCCCCGGATATCCGGACCTTGGATAAAAGTTTACCTGTCTTCTCAAGAATTGTCACCTGAAGGGAGGAATTCAAACGCGCAGCATTTACTGCACAGAAAAATCCGGCAGCGCCACCTCCGATTACAACCAGATGCTTTTTCATAATTTCATCAGCATCAGCATGCCCATCATGTCAATTCCTTCCCTGAAATTTTTGAGGGTAATGTTTTCATTCTCTGCGTGCTGGTTGTTATCTGCGTTTGCGATAGGAACGATCAGCGTTTTAGCACCGAGCACCTCAGATATTGCGCTAAGGGGAAGACTTCCTCCCAGCGTTGGAATGCGCAATACAGGTAATTTGGTAGTTTGTTGAATGGCAGCAACAACATTTGAAGCAATGGGCCAGTCCATTGAAGTTCGCTGGGCATTATCCCCAAATCCCCTGGTAATTTTTATAATCTTATCGTAACGGCTTCTTTCTTCATCTGTCGGTTCAAATTCCGTAACATAAAATCCTTTAGAAATAATGTGATCAATGACCTTCTGCTGCTGTTTTTGCCAGTCATTTCCAAGAACAAGTCGAAGATCAAGAACTGCAGTTGCAGAAACAGGAATTACATTGGCCTGAATAGTACCAACATTGGAACTTTCAATTCCATTTATGTTGAGCGATGGAAGATTAATAGCTTCCATTAGAGTAACCCCAGGCATCTCCTCGTGGGAAAAGCCAATTCTCTTTTTCAATTCAGCATCTACTGAAGGTACCTGCGCAAGAGCATTTTTTTCTGATGCTGTCAATGGCGTTACATCTTTATAAAAATTCTTTACGGTAACCCTTCCCTTATCATCTTTTAAAGATGAGAGAAGTGTAACGAGTGTCATTACCGGGTTGGGTGTCCAGTTACCATAATGCCCGCTATGCAATGGATTTTTAGGACCGTAAACTTTTAAAGTAAGATGTGTATCTCCACGCGCTCCGAACACAACCTTTTTACTTCCTGATTGATGAACAGGACCATCACAAATGATCCAGAGGTCTGCAGCCAGTTGGTCTTTATATTTTTCAAGAATTTGCCTGAGGTGCGGCGACCCCTGTTCTTCTTCACCTTCAAAAATGAATTTGATATTACAGCTGAGAGGGGTTTTCATAAAAGCAATAGCCTCATATGCTGCCAATACGGCCATTACACCGCCTTTATCATCCGAAGCTCCGCGTGCATAAATCCTCCAGTTGCCGGGTATTGTATCTTGTCTTAAAAGTGATACGATTGAAGCTCCTTCGAACTTATTTCCATTCACCAATTGCGGCCTGAAAGGATCAAGTCCGGACAACCAGAGTGCACTATTCACAGGCTGACCATCATAGTGAGCATAGAACATGATGGTTTTTGTTGCACCCGGCACTTTCACTTCGCCAAATACTACCGGTGGTGCTTTCGGATCATCAACTTTTAAAAATGAAATATTACCAATATCTCTTTTTTTCATCAGTGTAGATAAATACACTGCATTTCTTCCAATTGTAGCAGAATCAGTAGCTACATTGGGTATAGAGAGAAATGCAAAAAATTCCTGGAGTATGATCTGTTCATTCGATTCACGAAAACCTTGCACCTGCTCCAACGGGGTGAGTTGTGAAAAGAGCTGCAATGAAAGAACAAAAAATAATAAAGTAAAGGATATAGATTTCATGCCATTGATTTAGCCGAAAATACTACAATACCACTGAGAAGGGAATAGGGATTAGAATTTCGATTTAAACACAGGGGTCAGATTTTCTATACTTATTTACAGGTAAGAAATTAATTATTCAGTATAAGTTTCAATAACGGAAGCTTTTATTGTTTTCAAAATGCCCCTGATTCCTATTGCCGAATCCCAACTCCCTCGTCCATTGGTTAATAGTCAGAAAAAAGATTTGGATTCGATTTCTCAGCCTTTTCAATAGGCGTATAATCTGAAAGCACATCTGCTTTTCCTTTCATGATGCACACATCGTGTTCAAAATGTACCGAAGGCTTTCCATCAGCAGTTTTTACTGTCCATCCGTCCTTCTCCGTAAACACATCTTTTTTTCCAAGGTTTATCATCGGCTCAATGGCAATCACAAGTCCTTCTTTCATCACGGCGCCTGAACCTCTTTTTCCATAGTTTGGAACCTGTGGATCCTCATGCATGCTTTTGCCGAGACCATGCCCTACCAGTTCCCGAACAACACCATAACCGTATTTTTTTTCAGTGTGTTCCTGTATCGCATACGAGATGTCACCGATGCGGTTACCTGCAACAGCTTTTTCAATTCCCCTGTACAAAGATTCCTTTGTGTGTTTAACAAGTTGCAATATTTTTTCATCCGGCTCACCAACCATGAATGTATATGCATGGTCGCCATGAAAATTATTTTTATATACGCCAATATCAACTGAAACGATATCTCCATCTTTCAGTTCATACTTACTGGGAAATCCATGAACAACAACTTCATTTACCGAAATACATGAATTATAGGGATATCCGTGATAATTAAGAAAAGAAGGAATTGCCTGGTGATCTTTTAAAAAATCTCCAATGAATTGATCCAGAAAAATGGTTGTAATCCCCGGCCTGAGTTTCACTGCTACCTCTGCAAGTGTTTTACTAACGAGCAGAGCACTCTGCCGCATCAATTCAATTTCATCTTTGGATTTATAATAAATCATACTTTCTATCGCTACAACTTATAAAAAAAACCTGGCAAGCATCTCACCAGGTTTTATATTCATTAGGTTTTTTCTTAGTAAGAAGCCTGTGTTACGGTCCTTCCCTGAATTCGTCCGCTCTTCATCAGTCCATCGTATTGTCTCATCAGGAGCTGTGTTTCGATCTGCTGCAATGTATCAAGAATTACACCTACCATAATCAACAGCGATGTTCCTCCAAAGAATGTAGAAAAGCTTGGCTGAACACCCAGCAACTGCGCTATTCCGGGAAGGATACCTACAAATGCAAGTAAAATCGCACCCGGAAGAGTGATCTTATCCATGATGGAACCGATATAGTCTGCAGTAGGCTGCCCCGGTTTTACACCCGGTATAAAACCATTATTCTGCTTCAGGTTGTCCGCAATCTGTTTTGGATTAAAGATCAGCGCTGTGTAAAGAAAGGTAAATCCTATTACCACAACTGAATAAATGGCCATGTACCACACATTCGAGTGGTCAGTAAATATTTTCCGGATTCCCTGTCCTGTTTCCGACGATCCCCATTTAGTAAGGTTAAACAATGTAGGTAGGAACAGGATCGCCTGTGCAAAGATGATTGGCATTACACCGGCACTATTTACCTTGATGGGAAGGAATTGCCTGGCTCCGCCAAACTGCCTGTTTCCAACAATCTGTTTTGCATAATTCACCGGTATTTTCCTGACACCCTGTACCAGGAGAATACATCCCATGATGATGGCAATGAGTATGGCAATCTCGATGATGAATAGCAGAATGGTTCCTGAACGTGTAGACTTGGCCACCAATTCCTGTGCAAAGGACCGCGGCAGACGGGCAAGAATTCCGATCA
>JBJMLW010000283.1:0-2767 GCA_045805105.1 Flavisolibacter sp.
ATGTTCAACACCCATTCTCCAGCCCCGGGAATGCTGAATGGACCCCAGTGAATGTACAATCCAAACCTGTCGTTTTTAAATGCCTGCCTCGCAGCCAGGTTTTCAGCTGTTGGCTCGTAAGGTTGTGCTGATATGCTGCCGGCAACCGTGATGCTAAGAAGAAAGCAAAATAAAAATTTCATAAACTGAATTTGATCTTATTGAACGGTTTTTTGAATGAGCTTAATTAAGCTCTTTTATTTTCAGCTCTTTCCATCTTACTTTAATTCCGCCACCATCATGAATCTGCAAAGCAATAAAGCCTTCACCCTTTCCTATTTTTTCATCTTTGATATAGACCATCTGGTGACCATTGAGCCAGGTGGTTACTTCATCACCCTGCACTTTAATCTTCATTGAATTCCATTCACCAACCTTTAATTGATTTTCATCTTCTGGCTTTGGTTGTATCAGCCATCCTCGTCCATATGATTCATATATTCCAGCGGTGTGAAGACCCTGCGGTGCCACTTCTACCTGCCAGCCACTGATCTTAACGCCTTCGATGCCCGACCGGAAAAAGACACCACTGTTGCCATTCGCTTCCTGCTTGAACTTCAGCGTAAGAATAAAATTCTTGTAAGCTTTGTTTGTAGAAAGATAACCGTACTGCTTATCGGGGCCGCTTTCACAAACCAGCTCGTGTTTATCAACATACCATTTTTCTGTGCCATGAATTGTCCAACCGGAAAGGTCCTTGCCATTGAACAAGGAAGTCGATTTATCTGAAATAGTTAGTATGGAAAGCAGTGATAGCACCAACAACATTTTCATAATTGCATTTTGAAGATTATGGAAGCAACAAGGAAATTAAAATATTATTTCCATCTGAAGCCGTAGAAGTTTAGAATGACAATCGTAGCTGAAAGCAATTCCCGAAGTTTAAACTTCTATTTAAATCAAAACGAAGGAAGCACGCTACGTCTTTTTTAACGCACGACACAAATGGCCGTCATTGTCCCAATCGATTTTGGCACGGTTTTTAAACTCTTCAAAAAAACAAGTGATTATGGAAATGCGTAGAGAGAATACAGTCGAAAAAAGAAAAAGGAAACTCGTAACAAGAGGTCCAGTATTGGTACGGTCAGTAAAACCCGGTCAGGCTTCTACCCTGTCCTGGCAGAGAGAAAGTTCAACACCTTCAGGTTTGTGGAAAAATTAATGTAACAAGCAATGTATGATGCGTTGCGCCTGTTTAATATTTTTTGGATTTTGTTGAAGGAATAAAGAAGTGTAACTACTGGCTGGATTCAGCCCTGGTGACGTTCATTTTGCGGTCGAAATAAAATGTAAAATAATATTCCTGTTTTGCAGAATTGGAACTTTTTTCCTGGGGTTGTGTTTCATCTAAAACAAAGAAAACATGATCCATTTCCCAAACGGTTTCATTGTCCTTTTCCTTCCTTTCTTTTAGCTGTCCATACGATACGGAAGTAAACAATTTGTTCCTGAATAATTTTGATTTCAGGTATTCTTCAATGTTTTCGTGTGCCAGCTTAACCGCCGACTTGTTTACCTGTGCGCGTGAGCAAAACGGTATAGCCAGGAGGATGATCAGCAGGATGCGCATAAAATAGGTTTAGTGTTGTAACGGACTTTGCTTATTTAAGTTACCAAACCAATAAGAAAGGAGAAAAGAAATTGGATGAATGGCTGCTGATTCAAAAGAACGGCTGACCATCCAGCTGTTCAGGTGAAGTTTAGTTTCGTAATTTTCGTAGGGTGACTCAATTTATAATCCTGCGACGTCTTTCGGATTTCTTTAGGAAGGCCTTTGTATCCCTTACTGTACGACGTTACTCTTGCTTCGAAAGCAATATGGTCGCCAGGATGTAGTCCGCATTGTTCAAATCCCTTCGTCATCGTGAACCATAAATGATCTGCAACGGTAATACCTGCAGCATTTTTTACCCCTTGAAAAAGCAAAGTAGTGGCGGTTGTGCCCCTGTGATGCTGCTTTGATCCAAAGCGAATAAAGGTTGCGGTAAATGATTCACGCTTATTTCGTGATGAAGCTAATTCCTTCCTCATGCCTGCACAAGCTACTGCTTAGCGGTCAATAGTTATACCTGGCGATGGCGTCGTAATAATTTTTCCTGTCAAGAAACTTCAGCGCTTTTTTATCATTCTTCATCAGATCACGAAGCCGGTCTTCATTGAGCGGTTCAATGGGGCCATCACCCACCTGTATTGCGGTAATTTAATCTGAAGTAATGCTCGTCTCTGAAAGAAATGAATAGATATTGATCTTTCCGCTTACCACTTTAAAAAGCCAGCAGCTGTCGGTCGGAAATCCAATGATGTTAGCCCCCGTCATACGGTCGGCCCTGGAGATGCTGAGGGTTTCAGAAGGCAGAATATTTCGCTTCCTGTTTGAATCGGATTTTGAAATTGATTTGTCTTCAAACACCACGTAGTTCAAATGACGCACTGTATCTGAATAAATCTTTGACTTTAGCTTTACCTGGTTGCTGTCACGGAGCAGAACAACGAATTCATATTTTATGTTCACGAGATAATCCGACTTATAGTTATAACCATACGGAGTATTTAACCGGCGCAGCATGGCCTGTTGCTGTTGACGGACCTCGATCCGGTTTACTGTTGACTGCCATCCGGCCGGCTGGGCATGAGCTACAACTTGTACTGCAAATAAAGAGAAGAGAAAAAATGAGGAAGCAGCTTTCATATAAAACGTTGAGCCTTTAAAATAAAAAGCTTTCTCAAA
>JBJMLW010000284.1:0-6513 GCA_045805105.1 Flavisolibacter sp.
AACTGAATGCGGATGATATCGATAGTTATCATAGAGGACGATCCTATCAGTTCTGATGTTCTCGTTACCATGCTGCATACTCTTCCCGAAGAAGTGCATATAAAAAAGGTAGTCACCAATGTGCGTGAAGCAATAAAGTATTTCTCCGCTGAAAAGGAAGTCGACCTGGTTTTTTCTGACATTCAGCTCCCTGATGGACTTTCATTTTCCATATTTGAAGAAGCCCAGGTAAACTGTCCGATCATATTCACTTCAGTTTATGATAAGTATATGGTTAATGCGTTTGAATTTAGCGGGATTGACTACCTGGTAAAACCATTCAGTGAGGAAAACCTTCGCCAATCAATTGATAAATACCGGCAGCTGCAGCGACATTTCATGAGAAACCAGGAAAACCTGAAATCATTTATCAATACTTATGTCAACCAGAAAAAAACACGTCTCATTGTAAAAAAAGGTACATCGAGTATATCAATGCTGCTTTCTGATATTGTTCTTTTTTATACAGAACACTTCGTCGTTTATGTTTTTGACAATAAAGGAAATAAATACCTTGTTGATAAAAGCCTGAATACCCTTGAAGCAGAACTTGATAAAAAAATGTTCTTCCGTGCAAACAGGCAATACATACTCAACCTGAATTATATCCAGGGATATAAGATATATGAAAGAGTAAAACTTCTGGTATCATTGAATGTTGGATTTCCTGAAAAGACAATTCTTGTAGGACAGGAGAAGGCAAAAGCATTCCGTCAGTGGCTTGCGGATGCCTGATAAACCACTTCCGATTAAAATGAATCATTATTCCGCTCAAGTAAAACGCTTGTTTTAAAAATCATCACGCTTCACAGCCGATTTATCACGTTTCACAAAAAAAGCAGTGTTTAAAAAATGAACAACTGTCAATATTGTTGTCTACAATCAAACCAAATGTTTTTATATGAGAAGATCAATGCACTTTCTCCTGGTTATGTTATTGTCCGGCACCATGGTTTTGGCACAAACCCGTAGCATCCAGGGAAAAGTCACAGATAACAAAGGAGCGCCATTGAATGGTGCAACGGTAACAGTGAAAGGTACCTCCACAGTGGTAACATCAAATGCCGATGGTATTTTTTCTATTAATGCAGCAACAGGAAGCACACTGGTTGTTACCAATGTGGGATTTGATCCAAGAGAAGTGAACATTGGGAATAACAAGGATATTACAATTTCGCTGCAGGAAAAAAAGGGAGAGATGAGTGAAGTTGTTGTTACAGCAGCAGGTGTACGCAGAGAAGTACGTACCCTTGGGTATTCAGCTCCTACAATCAGGAATGAAGAACTCACAAGAGGAAGGGACAGGAGCGTGTTGAATTCGCTACAGGGAAAAGTTGCAGGTGTAAATATTACCAACAGTTCGGGTGGTGTAGGGAGTTCTACACGTATTGTTTTCAGGGGTGGAACTTCTTTGCTGGGAAATAACCAGGCATTGATTGTTGTTGATGGTATTCCAATAGACAACAGCCAGGTTGACCCGGGTGATAACCTGAACAACCAGGTAGATCCTGGTAACAGGGGCAATGATATCAATCCTGAAGATGTAGAGTCAGTTACTGTTCTGAAAGGACCCGCTGCTGCGGCTTTATATGGAAGCCGTGCAGCCAATGGTGCATTGATCATCACAACAAAAAGTGGTAAGCGGATCGGAAATAAAAAATCCGAAGTAACACTCAATAGCAGTTTTAGTCTTGAATCAATTCTTAAACTTCCTGAATACCAGAATGAATATGGACAGGGTGGCAACAAACTTCCGGATACACGAGAGAACTTCAGCTGGGGACCCCGGTTCGATGGTGCCTTGCGTCCGTGGGGTCAGGTAGTAGATGGAGAGCAACGCGTAAAACCTTACATAGGTTTAAAAGATAACGTCAAGGAATTTTTTGACATAGGGCAGGTGTTCAACAACGGCATTTCACTTTCACAGAATAATGACCGCAACAGTTTTTACATGTCCTTCAATAACCTTAACCAGACAGGTATCATGCCGGGAACAAAGTATAACCGGAATTCAGTAAGGCTTACGGGTACTGCAGACATCTCGCCGAAAATCTATACAAATGCGACAGTGAATTATATAAGGTCAAAAGGTGACCTGTCTGTTCAGGGACAGGGACCATCTCCTTATGATCAAATTCTCCAGACACCAAGAGATATCTCGCTTTTGGAATTAAAGGATTATAAAAACAATAAGTTCAATACACCTTCTGGTTACTACGGAGCATATACTCAGAATCCATGGTGGATACTAGGAGAGAATAGTTACACAAGTACGGTTGAACGCTTGCTTGGAAGTATTGAAATGGGATATAAACCTGTTTCATGGCTGGACATTCTATATCGTATCGGTACAGATGTTACATCAGATAAGAGAAGGCAAAGTGAAGCAAAGGTGGTAATACCTGATCCGAACAATCAGAACAAACCCAATGAAAAGCCAGGAAATTATTCTGAAGGCAACATAGGCATAAGGGAACTTACCAGTGATCTTACTGCCACAACAAAATTCAATGCAGGAAAAGATTTTACATTCCGCATCCTGGTTGGTCATAATTTTCGCCAGAGGTCAACTGAAACTGTAAATACAATCATCAATGACCTGGTGATTCCCAATTTATATAATCTGGGTAATTCAAGTGGCCCCCCCACAACTGCAAATCTCGTTTCCAAACGACGCCTGTATGGCTTATATAGTGATGTAAACATTGCTTTCAAAAACTTTTTATTCCTTGGTCTAACCGGAAGGAATGACTGGTCATCAACTTTACCCCAGAATCATAACAGTTTCTTTTACCCAAGCACCAACATTTCATTTGTTTTCAGCGATGCATTGAAAATGCCTTCATGGGTTACTTATGGGAAACTAAGAGCCAGTGCGGCACGTGTAGGTAATGATGCGGATCCATACCTGCTTGAATCCGTTTTTGTTCCGGGTACAGTAACAGATGGATTCGCGAATTCACAATTGAATTTTCCATTCAATGGAGTTCCGGGATATACTGTTGCGGGTACAATCGGAAATGCAAACCTCAGTCCTGAATTTACCACTTCATACGAAGGAGGAATAGAAGCGAACCTTTTCAAATCAAGGTTGGGATTTGACATTACGTATTACTACAATAAAACGACTGACCAGATCATCACACTTGACCTTGCTGCAACAACAGGCTATACAAAAAAGGTTACCAATGTGGGACAAGTATCCAATCGTGGTATTGAAGTTTTATTGAGGGGACAGCCGGTTCGCAGCAAAGATTTTAACTGGGAAACTACCATTACATTTTCAAAGAATAAAAACCGGGTAGATGAAATTGCTCCGGGAGTTGAAAGAATTACTATCCCTGGTGGTTTTAATGGCGGTACCGTAGTTGCAGAAGTGGGCAAACCTTACGGATCATTTTATGGTTCAGGATTCCTTCACGATTCATTAGGTAGAGTAGTTGTAAGTGGAACAACCGGATACCCGATTACCGAACCAACAGCAAGAACTTATGGAACCTACTTTCCAGACTGGACGGGAAGCTTTTTCAATTCATTTTCATACAGGGGCTTTACACTCACTGCACTTTTTGACGGAAGAAAAGGCGGTTTGTTTTATTCACGAACAAAATCATTACAAACTTTCACTGGTACCGATCCGCTCACACTTTATAATGACCGGGAAAATTTTATCGTTCCTAACAGTGTGATCCTCGACCCGACAACAGGAAAGTACAATCCGAATACAACCGTTAAGGTTCAAAGTGCGCAGAATTACTGGACCAGTGTTTATTCACCAAACGCCATGGTAAATCTTGTTGATGCGAGTTTCCTGAAACTGCGTGAAGTTTCCTTAATGTATCGTATTCCTCAAAGTGTCATTCACAATACACCTTTTTCTGCCGTACAGGTAGGCCTTGTAGGAAGAAATTTATGGATCAAAACAGCAAAAGAAAATACTTATTCGGATCCTGAAACAAGTTCTTTCGGAACCGGTAATGCCCAGGGATATGAATATGGGAGCATCCCTTCTGTGAGAAGCTATGGTGCTAACATCAGGATAACATTTTAATTCAAACACATGATCAGAAAATTAATAACCATCAGTTTGATTGCAGCTTCGGTATTTACATTCACCTCCTGCAAAAAATCACTTGATATCAATACTGACCCGAATAATTCAACCAAGGCTTCAATTGACCTTGTTCTTCCATCAGCACAGGGTTATATGGCATACCAGCTTGGAAATACGTTCCAGATACTGGGGGGAATCTGGGGACAGTTCTGGACCCAGGGACCAACTGCAAGCCAGTACAATAACCTGGAGCAGTATAATGTTCAGAATACTTCTTACAACCGTCCATGGGATTCATATTATGCAGGCCCGTTGAAAGACTTTCAATATATCATAGAAGAAGGAACTGCAACAGGCAAAAAGAATTATGTGGCCATTGCTAAAATCCTGCAGGCTTATGTTTTTCAATATCTCACAGACCTTTATGGTGACATTCCTTTTTCGGAAGCATTGAACCCGAGTATTACCAGTCCCAAGTTTGATTCACAACAGCAGGTTTATGACGGTCTTATTAAACTTGTGGACGAGGGACTCGCACAAATTGATCTCTCATCTTCCATCCATCCAACTACAGATGACTTGATATATGGTGGTGATATGCACCTGTGGCAAAAATTTGCAAATACATTGAAGTTGAAAATTTATCTGAGGCAGGCATATGTGCGGCCTGCAGTTTCGGATGCAGGCATTAAAGCCATGTATAATGCAAATGCACAATTCCTCACCGCTGGTGAAGATGCAATGATCGAGTTTACAGACCAGCTATTCAACCAGAATCCATTATATGCATCTTTCCAGGCAATAACTGCGGACAATTATATTGCAAGCAATACAGCCATTCAATACCTGCAGAATAATAATGATCCAAGGATTGATATTTTTTACCAGAGAGCTACCGCTGCACCCAATGCCGGACAGCATGCAGGTCTTCAGCAGGGAAAAGGTCCAACGCTGACAGGCGTGCAGAATGCAAACAGTTATTCCAAAATAGGACCAGACGTTGGTGGTCCGAATGGAGGTGCACCGGCTCCTGTAATTTTCATCAGTGCGGCAGAAAGTTATTTTCTCCAGGCTGAAGCTGTAGTAAGAGGATGGGGCACGGGCGATGCAAAATCTTTATACCAAAATGCAATTACTGCATCATTTACGTTTTGGGGATTGTCAGAAGCTGCGGCGAATACGTACTTATCACAACCCGCGATTTCATTTCCTTCAGCAGGTACGCTGGAACAAAAGATCCGTGCCATCATCACACAGAAATGGATCAGTATGGATGGAACACAGAATGTAGAAGCATGGACAGAATGGAGAAGAACAGGTTACCCTGATTTCTTTACCATATCAGCATCCTCCATCATTGGTAATATATTCCCTGTAAGGATCCTGATCCCGGATACTGAAATGAGCAGGAACTCCAATGTACCTCCGCAAAAATTAATCACTGATAAAGTCTGGTGGGATGTGAATACTACCGGTCAGAATTAAACTCAAAAACAGTAAGTATGTTACAGAAAATAAATTTTTCCCTTTTACTTTTTATAGTAATGCTAGTGGTTGGCTGTAAAAAAGAAACTACAAAAGATGTATCCACAACACTGAAGGTTCCTATAATAGAATTAAATGGAAGTGAGTTTGTATCAGTAGCTGTTGGAGGTACTTATACAGATGCCGGCGCAAAATATACAGGTGAAGACGGGTCAGTTACAACCATCCAGCCCACAACGAATACCGTGAATACCTCACAGCCGGGTTTGTATACCGTTACTTACAGTAAAACAAGTACAAGCGGAATCTTTACAACTGAAGAAAGCAGGATTGTTGCTGTATCTTATCAGAACGATCCTTATGATTATAGCGGCAATTACCTTCGTCCTGCAACGGGTGCGAGCGCCATCCTTACCAAAGTTGCACCGGGTTTATACAAGGTGCAGAATCCTGGTGGAGCAGTTGGTCATGAAGCAGCGGTAGTTTACTTTATAGAAACTGATTTAAATACTTTCGATGGCCCTACTCAGGAAGAAACATCACTTGGAGTAGGCACAATCACCATTACAAACATAACATTGACAACTTCAGGAGGATCCTGGAAAATTGTGAATCCATATTATGGAACAGCTCTTCGAACTTTTGTAAAACAATAATAAAAGGAATGGATTTATTCAACCATCAAAAATCATGTTTGACACCCTGATTGTAATGGTTCGCAAAATTGAATTTTCCAAAAAATAATGAGTTTGATAATTTGTAAGTGATACAAATTTTCTCATGTGCGGAGAGGTGTTCTCACCACTTCAAATATGAATTAAAGCAAATGACGGGTAGTTTTTACTACCTGTTTTTTTTATCACTGATTTCACGGATTGAAATAATTAGTCTGCTGATGTGAAAGCATAAGATTTCACGGATGGAGTCATTTAATC
>JBJMLW010000285.1:0-4189 GCA_045805105.1 Flavisolibacter sp.
AATCATCGAGTGTTGCCGAATCATTCAAACCAAATGATGAACAGACCATCTGTGTCATTCCCAATTGCTTTGCAAACTCAATGCGGTCATCAACGTTGTCCTTCAACTCACCAAAACCAAAATGACAGCTTGGACAACTCAGTCCTGCATCATGAATGATGTTTTTCATGTCCGTCGACTTCATATTCACAAATGCAGCAAAGCCAGCTTTTTCATATCCTTTGGGCGAACACATTTCAACAATCTGGTAACCCAGTGTTTTCATCATCTTCAGAGTTCCTGAAAAATCCTTTGATAACATTTCCCTGATGGTCCAGCTCTGGAACCCTACAGGAATGTTAACTGCTTCTGATTGTGCCAGCAGCTTTTCGGGAAGTTGTGATAAAACAAATGCAGCGCCTGCACCTTTGGCGGTTGTAGCGACGAATGTTCTGCGGTTCATAAATTTAGAATTTAAAATGTTTTTGTTTCACGCAAAGGCGCAAAGGAATTTATTTAAACCTGTTTTCATGTTAATCTTAAAGCAGCATAAAAATTCTAAGGTCATTGCCATAAAATATTCTTTGCATTTTAACGCTCTTTGCACCTTCGTGAAACAAACTGAAGTCAAATGGTACCGGGATCCCAACCTTTACGATAGTTACGGTTCATATACTGGTTGGCTTCCGGAACATTGGTGATCTGCATGGAATCCGTATCGAATTTCAGTGTTCTGTTTGTTCTCAAAGCTACCGCATACAGGTTTACAGCTTCAGTAAGATATTTTGCTTCAGGGAAACTACCTGGGTACTGTTTTCCGGTTTTGCATGCCTGAACAAAAAGTGGAAGTGCTTCTGATGTTTGTTGTACCTGGTTTCGCTTATCTGTTCCTGCATCAGATGGTTTGTCCATTTTCTTTCCGGAGATAATTACAGGATCCTGGATGTTAAAACCGGTAAGAATTTTTCCATGTTCACCAACGAACATCATTCCTTCCTGAGGCAGTTCCTTATTATCATTTGCCAGTTCATCAGGAATCGCAGGCCTCATGCCGCCATCATACCAGAATAAATCAACAGGTCCTCTTTTTCCATTTGCCGGGTAACGGAAACGTACTGTGCTTGCCATGGGAAAAGAAAAATTATTGTCGACCCGAAATGGAACGGCACCATTAAAATCACAGAAATGACTCCTGTGGGGTTCAATGATGGTTGGCGATTGCAATTGCAGTGCATTAAAAACTGTCCATAAACTGTAATGACCCATATCGGCCATCGATCCGCCACCGAAGTCGTACCATCCGCGAAAAACCATATGAGTATAAGTGGGATGATAAGGCCTGTTCTCTTCCGGACCAAGCCAGAGATCCCAATCGAAACCGCGCGGAACGGGTGGCTGATCAGATGGCATTTCCGGATATTGTGGCCACACCGGTCGGTTCGTCCAGTTATGAACTTCTGTTAATTTACCGATCGCACCCGCATCGATCCACGACATTACTGTATCCATGGAACCATTGGAATCCCATGGAATCAAATGGGTGATTACTTTGGGATGGCTTTGTGCAACTTCAATTGTCTTTCTTCCTTCCACCAGCCGGTTGGATAGTGGTTTATGCATAAGAACGTGCTTGCCTCTTCTTATAGCTGCCATTGCCAGAACACCATGAAGATGATCGGGTGTCATGATCTTGACAGCATCAACATGTTTTTCCTTTTCAAGCAATTCACGCACATCTGCATATGCATTACACCCACTTAATTTCTGATCACTGCGAAACATGGAATAGTAAGAATCAACGATCTCCTTTCCATTATCCCTTCCACCCGGAATGGTATTGTCTCCTTCAGGATTCCAGGCAGGTCTTCCGAGTGTTTTGCGGATCTCATCTTTCAAATAATTGATACCCCAGTCGCGGTAACCGCGCGCTTCTTTATTGGGATCACACACCGCTACAACCTGTATTTCAGGCACGGCAAGAAGTGGCAGTAATTCACGGATACCCTGGGTACCCAAACCAATATAGGCTAGTGTAAGCTTGTCACTGGGAGCAATAAAACCTTTACCAAGAACGTGACGTGGAACAATGGTAAAACCTATGCCGGCAGTAGCTGTCATCGATACGAATTTGCGTCGGCTGATGCCGGAATTGTTTTCTGTTTGTTCTGGAAGATTGTCAGATTCGCTGAAAGGCCGATCCATATCAGGAAGATGATTCCCGGATAGTTGATTCATAAGCAATGTTTATGGTGAGGCAGTAATGGAATTTACGACTTTTTGAAATGTGAACCACGGAGAGAAGGCCACAAAGTCACGAAGACACAAAGAAGCACTAAGGGAAGCAAGAACTTCTTTGAGTTCCTTCTTGCCTTTGAGTCTTAGTGGCTATATCTTTTTCCGTAGTTCAAAAACTACCAATGAACACAAACTGAAAAAGAATCAATAATAATGTACGTAATATGATGAATTACTTCTAAATGGATTTTATGAAATCATTCATCATCATCATACTGCTTTGTGCCGTGACCGGCCTTTTATCTTTTTCTTTTTCCCGAACATATGCGCGCCACCGGTTTTATAAAGACAGCCTGGAAAACGACAGGTTGAAATATATGAACCTGGTGATGGCATCGATCAAGGGTAAAGAAAAAATGAGGGCTGATTCGGTTTTTAAAAACCTGAAGGTGATCAAAGGAGAAAGTTCTATTTCGGCGGAACATCTTTTATGGATGATGAACTGGGGCTGGAGTGCCGAACTGGGTGTAAGCTGCAGCCACTGCCATATAAATGGAAAATGGGAATCCGATTCGCTCAATACAAAAGATATAGCCCGCGGTATGTGGAATATGCGGGTTCAGATCAACCAGCAGATCCTCCCTGGAATAACCGGAAAAAATTACTGGAATAAACCTGCTGTTACGTGCCTTACCTGCCATAGAGGAAAACCGGTCCCGGATAATAAATTCTGAAGATTTACACAGACAACTGAAAGGCTCATATTCAGTAAAAGGAACAAAGAAAATTGCCAGGAGATATGGGATAAAAAGATAGTGTTTAACTCTAACATTTTATCTCCAGTAAGGACACTTGTACTTTAAGTTATTATGTCCCTTCTCTTCTGTTAAACTTCCAAGCGGGCTCAGGGTAAAATTTTAAACAATTTACCTATTGTTATGTACTTTTATGCACCCCAGGCACCATGTGCCACCCCCTTAACCATGATAACAAATAGCCAGTTATTGTTAGATAGCTTGCCTGAAGCCATTTTGCAGGTAGATAAGGAAGGTTATATTAAATATGCCAACCAGCCCATCCTGAAAATAACCGGATACCAGCCGGACGAACTTTTAAACAAACATCTCTCCATACTGTATGTAAAGAATGATTCACTGAAAAGTGAATTCGAACTCGACATGGCCCGTAAAAATGGCCAGTTTATTTCCGAAGGATGGAAAATAAGAAAGGATGGTTCTGATTTCTGGTCGGAACTGGTTATTTCAGTCTTTAAAGAGCCCAATGAAATTTTTTCAGGATTTACCTGCACACTCCGAAATATTACTGAAAGAAAGGAGCGCGACCTGGAACTCCGCAAAAGCGAGGAACAATACCGGCTGATGGTAGAAACTGTAAGAGATTATGCGATTTTCATGCTTGATGCCACCGGGCATATCATTACATGGAATGAAGGAGCCAGGTTAACAAAAGGCTATTCAAAAAATGAAATTATAGGCAAGCACTTTTCAATCTTTTATACTTCAAAAGACCTTGATGACAAAAAGCCCGAGCGAGAATTGAAGATTGCAGTAGCAACCGGCAAATATGAAGAGGAAGGCTGGAGGGTAAAGAAAAATGGATCTGTGTTCTGGGCAAATGTTGTAATTACACCTTTGTTCAACGAAGTAAATAAACTCCTTGGCTTTTTAAAAGTTACCCGTGATGTTACTGAGAGAAAAGAAAAGGAAGAAGACCTTCGACAGAGTGAAGAACGTTATCGTTCACTGGTTGAACAGGTAACGGATTATGGAATTTTTATGATGGATGAGAGAGGTCGTATCATCAGCTGGAATGAAGGTGCAAAAAAGATCAAGGGTTATACAGAAAGTGAAATTATAGGAAAATATTTTTCAATTTTTTATCCTGAAGAAGACATACTTAATAACAAGCCTGCCTATGAATTAAAAGTAGCGTTGAAGGAAGGCAAGTATGAAGA
>JBJMLW010000286.1:0-8611 GCA_045805105.1 Flavisolibacter sp.
TGATATTTGCGCAAATTGTTCTGAAGGAGTAAAGGTCTGGAGTTAGATTATACAACGTGGGTATAGAAAAAGACATACAACAGGTAAATTTTGTCAGCGCCAAGCAAAAGGCGATGATCAACCTTTTGTTTACTTATGGTTGTGTGATTGAAAAGATTAAAAATTTTCTCTCCAAAGATGATATCACACATCAGCAATTCAATATTCTTCGTATCCTTCGTGGAAGTCATCCTCAGCCATTGTCAACATTACAAATCAGGGAACGCATGCTTGACAAAATGAGTGATACAAGCAGGATTGTAGACAGGTTGGTAGTAAAAGGACTGGTGCGGAAAAGCATTTGTCCGAAAGACAAAAGACTGGTTGATGTTGTAATCACGGACAAGGGACAAAAACTTTTGAAAAAGATCGATTCAGAAACCGATCATATTGAAGAAATAATGGGTCATCTGAGTGAAAGGGAAGCAGATCAACTAAGCACCCTGCTCGATAAATTAAGAAGTGCACCTTCGCATCAAACTTCTACAGCTACACAAACCTTTTAGAGAATATTTATTCAATCATTATTCTATGAAACTTTTCTTCACGGTTATTTTCATTTTTTCTTTTATTGTTTCGTTTGCACAGCCGGCAAAAGAATTCCGCGGTGTTTGGATTGCATCTGTTGAAAATATTGACTGGCCCAGGCCCAACCAGTATGACCCAAACGATCAGAAGAATGAATACATCCGTCAGCTCGAGATGCACAAAAAAAATGGGATGAATGCAGTGATTGTGCAGGTAAGGCCAGCAGCTGATGCATTTTATCCTTCGCAGTATGAACCATGGAGTCAATGGCTGACAGGTATCCAGGGAAAACCACCCATTCCATATTATGACCCAATGGAATTCACAATCAGGGAAGCACATGCCCGCGGCTTTGAATATCATGCGTGGTGCAATCCTTACCGGGCCAATTTCAGTATTGGCAAAACATCCATCGCACCGTCGCATATTACAAGACTCCATCCTGAGTGGTTTCTTCAGTATGGAACCACTTTATATTTTGACCCCGGAAATAAGGATGCCCAACAATGGGTTGTTGATGTGATGAAAGATATGGTTTCACGTTATGATATTGATGCGGTACACATGGATGACTATTTCTATCCATACAGGATACCGGGGAAAGAATTTCCTGACACTGCCAGTTACAGGCTTTATGGAAATGGAATGAATAAAGATGATTGGCGAAGGAGTAATGTGGATTCCATTATTCTAAAACTTTCACAGGCAGTGAAAGAAACGAAACCGTGGGTAAAATTTGGAATATCTCCTTTTGGTGTATGGCGTAATAAACGTGATGACCCGGAAGGCAGCGATACTAAAGCAGGTGTTACCAATTACGATGATCTTTATGCTGACGTTTTGTTATGGTTGCGGATGAAATGGATTGATTATGTTGCCCCACAGATCTATTTTGAATTTTCACAACCCAATGCGCCTTACCAGGCACTGCTCGATTGGTGGAATGAACACAGTTATGGCCGCCATTGTTATATCGGACTTGGAATATATAAGGCAGGTATAAATGCTGCATGGAAAGACAAAACACAATTGCCTAAACAGATTGAAGCGCTACGAAAAAAAGAAAATGTTCAGGGGGCAATTTATTTCAGCAGTACTTCTTTTGATAACAACCCATTGGGCTGGAATGATTCTCTTCGTAATAACTATTACCGCTTACCTGCAGAGGTGCCTGTGATGGAATGGCTGCCGGTGAGAAGGGATTAGGTATTGGGTGATACGGGATTAGGAAAAAGGAATTAGGAAAAGGAATTAGGGAGAAGGACGAAGAGTTTTTTTTGAACCGGTTGACCCGAATTCCCAATTCCGGATTCCTGTTCCCTTTCCCTCCAAACGATCCACATACTCCTTACTTCCCACCCTGATAAATAATGGAAGCCTGAGTTGCCGTTGGAGCTGGACTTCTTTTTTACAGAAGAATCCGGTGGGCTGAGTGTAGAATTTTTGCGGCATTGGATGAAAGGCAGGCTTGATCCGGCTTGAATCAGGTAACGGCCTGAAAGCCAGCTGGGACACGGCTTTTGGGGGATTTAATAATGCCCCGATCAATAAAAAAAGTATAAATCTACCCATGGATTAGGATTTGCAGTAAATTTACGGCTTGATTTTTGTGAACCCGGCAATTTTTCCGCGCGAATCCGCTGACAGCTTGCCACAGACGAAACCTGATAATGAGCATTAGCCAAAGTTTACAGCAGAAACTACTTCAAAAATTATCACCTCAACAGATTCAGCTGATGAAGCTTCTGCAGGTTCCTACTGCCAATCTTGATGACAGGATCAAGGAAGAGCTGGAGGAAAACCCTGCACTCGAAGTTACAGATGAAGCTCATGACGACTATGAAGAAAATAAAGATGAATTTGCCGAATCAACTCCTGAAGAGTTTGAAGATAATGAAGTGAGTACGGAAGATCAATATGAGAACATTGATATTTCAGATTATGTGCATGAGGGAGATGATGATATCGCAGATTATAAATTAAGGGATGACAACTACGGTGAGCAGGAAGAAAAGACAACCATGCCCTATAAAGTGGAAACGAGCTTCTATGAAGTTCTTGAAGCACAACTGGGCATGCTGAAACTGGATGAACGTGAATTCCGTATTGCTGAACAGATTATAGGAAGCATAGATGAAGATGGTTACCTGCGAAGAGAAACAACTGCTATTGTTGATGATCTGGCTTTCAGACAAAATATAGATAGTTCGGAAGAAGAGGTGGAATCAATCATCAAACGTATCCAGCTTTTCGATCCTCCAGGAGTAGCAGCCAGAAACCTGCAGGAATGTTTGTTGTTGCAATTAAACCGTCAGAAAGAAGAAGGAAAGGAAGTTGAAATAGCCATACAGGCGCTGACGAAGTATTTTGATGAGTTTACAAAGAAGCATTACGAAAAAATCCAGCGTGGTTTAAACCTCAATGATGAAGACCTGCGCGAAGTAATGCACCAGATCACAAAACTCAACCCCAAACCAGGTGGTAATGTAGGTGAAGTAAATAAGGCAGAAAGTTATGTAGTGCCTGATTTTTTTATTTTGAATAATGGCGGAAAGCTTGAACTCACACTGAATTCAAAGAATGCACCTGAATTACGGATCAGTGAAGGTTATCGCGATATGCTGAAAGAGTATGACCGTGGAGCAAAAAAAGACCGCCGTCAGAAAGAAGCAGTGCTTTTTATCAAACAGAAAATCGATGCGGCAAAATGGTTTATCGATGCCATCAAGCAGCGGCAGCATACGCTGCTCAGTACGATGACAGCAATAATGAATCACCAGCATGATTTTTTTCTTACGGGTGATGAAACCGTGCTTCGTCCGATGATTCTGAAAGACATTGCTGAAAAGACAGGCCTGGATATTTCTACTGTAAGCCGGGTAGCGAATAGCAAATTTGTTCAGACGGAATTTGGAACCTACCGGCTGAAATTCTTTTTCAGTGAGTCGTTAACGACAGATACCGGAGAAGAAGTATCCACACGTGAGGTAAAGAAAATCCTGAGTGACCTGATTGAAAACGAGCACAAGAAAAAACCTCTCAGCGATGAACGTCTTACCGAGCTGTTACAGGAAAAAGGTTACAATATTGCCCGACGCACTGTTGCCAAATACCGGGAACAACTGAATATCCCGGTAGCACGATTGAGAAAGGAGTTGTAGGCTGGGCATTAGAAACTGATTCCATGTAATGGGTGATGAGTACTGGTTCCTTGAATCAATAAAAATTTACCGGGACGAAAATAAAGTTGATTTAAAGAAAACGAATTCACGATTGACGATTCACGAGTGACGTTTCCCTACATTTGCGCATGGTTTCAACGGTGCCTGCGTCCGTTTCTTTTCATCCTTCCTTACGTATTTCCGCCAGGATTGTATCTTATCTTTTTCATCCTCTTTTTGTTCCGCTTTATGTTGCATGGTTCCTGATATATGAAGTAAGATCTTTTCCTGAAAGATCAGAATGGCAGAAGACGATCATTATGATCCAGTTTTTTGTTTATTATACATTTCTTCCACTGGTTACAACATTTCTCTGCAAGGCTCTTGGATTTATCAGCTCCATTCATTTGAATTCGCAGAAGGACAGAATCATTCCATATGTAGTTTGTGAAATTTTTTATTTCTGGGCGTGGTATGTTTTCAGAAATCTTCATTTTCCGGAAATGTTCGTGGTGTTTTCGCTTGGTGTATTTCTCGCTACAAGTCTTGGGCTGATCATCAATACTGCTATGAAGGTGAGTATGCATGCATTGTCGGTTGGTGTTTTGTCTGCATTTATTTTCATTGCTGCTTTAAGAACGGACATGAATTACGGACTTTATATTTCCATAGCACTACTGATGGCAGGGATGACAGGCACTGCACGACTTATAGATTCGAACCATACCACGAAAGAAATTTATACAGGATTCTTTGCGGGTGTTGCTTCTCAGGTGATTGCTTATTTGTTTGTATAATTCAAACGAAGCAGGAAATTCGCAATCAAATTACCCAATCGAAGATTAAAATCCAGATTAAAATCACAGATCAATAAATCATACATCAGACATCATTCCCCTGGTGTTACATTTGTGGAAAGAATTGTTATGGGCTTCATCATTAAAGTGCTTGTTACCGCACTGTCTGTTTTCGTTGCAGACTATTTTCTTGATGGAGTGCACATAAATGACGACGCCAAAACGGTGATTATAGTAGCTCTTGTTCTGGCACTCCTCAATTCATTTATCAAACCTATCCTCATCATATTAACCATTCCTGTGACCATTGTTACGTTTGGCCTGTTTCTTCTTATTATCAATGCATTGATAGTAAAGTGGGCCGCGGAACTGGTTGACGGCTTTACCGTAGACGGATGGGTATCTGCACTACTTTTTAGTTTGATTGTTTCTTTTGTGAGTTATATTTTACATGGCCTTGCAGTAAGGAAAAAAGATTCATACAATTAGCATACATGGAGTTTTACAGGAAAGATCTTAGCGATCAAAAACTGGAAGAGATTTACAGGAATTTATTGTGGCCCCGGCTTATCGAAGAAAAAATGCTTGTTCTTCTGCGCCAGGGAAGAATTTCTAAATGGTTCAGTGGAATTGGCCAGGAAGCGATTTCTGTTGGTGCTGCTATGGCATTAAGACCAGATGAATGGATCATGCCCCTTCACAGGAACCTGGGTGTGTTTACAAGCAGGAACATGCCGCTTTCCAAATTGTTCAAACAGTGGCAGGGGCAACAAGATGGATACAGTAAGGGTCGTGAAAGAAGTTTTCACTTTGGAAGCCGTGAACATCATATCTGTGGAATGATTTCACATCTTGGACCACAACTTACTGTGGCAAATGGTGCAGCCCTTGCATATAAAATGAAAAATGAAATGAAAGTTTCACTTGCATTCACGGGTGATGGTGGAACAAGCGAGGGTGATTTTCATGAAGCGTTAAATGTTGCAGCTGTATGGGATCTTCCTGTGATATTCATTATTGAAAATAATGGTTACGGTCTCAGTACACCTGTAAATGAACAATATAAATGTGAACAGCTTGCAGACAGGGCGAAAGGATATGGAATGGAGAGCGTTGTTATTGATGGAAACAATGTTCTTGCAGTATACGATACCGTTAGAGGTGTTAGAGATTATTGCATCCAGAAGCAGAAACCTTACCTGATAGAATGTATGACATTCAGGATGCGTGGTCATGAAGAAGCCAGCGGTACGAAATATGTGCCTAAGGAAATGTTTGATGAATGGGCATTGAGAGACCCGATCAGAAACTTTGAGAATTATCTTTTATCACAGGGGGTGTTCGATAGCAGGCAGATTGAAACGATTTACGAAGAGCAGCGAAAAAAAATTGAAGATGAATTAAGGACTGGTTTTGAATCGTCACCTATTACGGTTAATACCGAGGAAGAATTAAAAGATATGTATGCATCCAGCGAAAGCAGGAAAAGTAATCATATCGGAAAAAAAGTTCCTTCATTGTCGTCCCTGCCGGAAGTTAATGAAAGGGAATTTCGTCTTATCGATGCTATAAAGGAAGGTTTATTTCAAAGTATGAAGGAACACGGGAACCTTGTTCTCATGGGGCAGGATATTGCTGAATACGGAGGCGCATTCAAGATCACGGAAGGTTTTGTTCAGGAATTTGGAAAGATGCGTGTGAGAAATACGCCACTATGTGAAAGCGCCATCGTAGGGGCAGCATTAGGGTTGAGTCTTGAAGGATTCAAAAGCATGATGGAAATGCAGTTTGCAGATTTTGTAACGGTTGGCTTCAACCAGATCATCAATAACCTGGCAAAGATTCATTACCGCTGGGAACAGAATGCCGATGTAGTTATCAGGATGCCGACAGGTGGAGGTGTAGGTGCCGGGCCTTTTCATTCACAGTCGAATGAAGCATGGTTTGTGCACACTCCCGGACTGAAAGTAGTTTATCCATCAACACCTGCTGATGCAAAAGGTTTGCTGATTGCTTCCATCAATGATCCTAACCCGGTTATATTTTTTGAACATAAGGCTTTATACCGAAGTGTAAGCGGAAACGTTCCAGAAATCTATTATGAAGTAGAAATTGGCAAGGCGCGGCATGTTCAAAAAGGAGATGATATTTCCATTATTACCTATGGAGCCGGTGTACACTGGGCAGAAGATTATGCCTCGGGTCACACAGATATTTCAATCGATATACTGGATTTGCGCACATTGCTTCCGTTAGATTATGATGCGATTCGTGAAAGCGTAAAAAGAACCGGCAAGGTTTTAATTCTTCATGAAGACACGCTTACAGGCGGAATAGGTGGCGAGATTGCAGCATGGATTTGCGAAAACTGTTTTACTTTCCTCGACGCGCCGGTAATGAGATGTGGGTCAATCGATACAGCCATTCCTTTCAATATGGAACTTGAAAAAAATTTTATGGCGAGGTCGCGGATGGATGAGGTGATCAGTAAGCTGTTAAATTTCTGATCGGGTGTAAAGTGTAAGGAAAGTTGTCAAAGGTGTAAAATCAGAAAGTGGTAAGGTGTTTAATTTGTAAGGTGGATAATCCGAAGTTCCACTATCCTGAGTCTCTTCCAGCCCTGCGGGCCCTCCCTCCCCCGCCTCCACCTACCGAATTTTATCTGTTGCAAATGGTTATACTTCGGTATAATGTTATATCTACCTAAAAGATTAACCGATTCAAGATGCAACAACAAATATTCTGCTCATCAATTCCGGATGCGCAAGCCGGACATTTAATTTGGTATTCAGATAAACAAAAATACTTTGGAGAAAAGGCAATCCCATGGGAAAAACACCGGTAATGACAAAGAAAAAACTTGCTTTAATTTACCTTTTACACCTTCATTTTTTAAAATATTAATTATTTAACGTGATTCTCTATTGATTAAAACCATTTCATTCACTCCTTATTTTGTAACTTAACCTTACAACCCACCCCCTGAATAGTTGTCCTCCCTCTGACCTTCAGTCACCAAAAAACTATTCATATGGAAGAAACAATTGCATCGGGAGACCTTCTCGTCACTACTAAAAAAAATTTACTTGCATATCTTGAAACACTTGATGTAAAATACCTGACGGAAAATGCGGTTTACAGAAATCTAGCCACAGGCCAGGTTCACCAGGGCAGAACAGAAATCAGTGCGATGCTTCATTATGTGTATCATGTTGCATTCGATGCCCGGATTGAAAAATCAAACTTCATCATTACAGAAAGTAAAGCATTGATGGAAGGCTTTTTCAAAGGGAAACATATTGGTGAGTTCAATGGAATTCCAGCCACTAACAAGGCGGTGAATGTTCCTATTTCAGTAAGCTATGATCTTGAAAATGGACTGATAAGGGAAGCCAGGATTTACATGCTTACGGACATTATGGAACAACAATTGGGTGTTTCTGCACAAACAATTTCGCAGAAGCAGAAAACGACCTATCTGATCCGCGATATTTTCCACTTAAAGTTTGGCAGATTCAGAGAAGCGAAGATGTTGCTTGAAAAAGCTTCTGAAAACAAACTGATGCCTGCAGCAAAACAAATGCGTGTACTTAGTGATTTTACAGGGGATTCCTACCGGTTAATTTTTGAAGAGGGGTTTGATTCCCTTACAGATTATGAGTTGTCATTAAGCAGCAGCATGAACACTGAAGAATGGCAGAAGTGGTATGAATTATTCAAACCAAATGTGGAAAGGAGTCATAGGGAAATATTGAAACAGGTGATGTAAGATGTTTCTAAGCACAATTTCCAATAAGCAATTTTCAATGTTCAACACTCAAAGTCGGCCTCAATGACTTTCTTTAATGTTAGAAATACATTTGAACATTGAAAATTGTTTATTGAATATTTATCATGGACGAAAAAATCTTCGATCATTAAAACGTCTTTATCGTAGCTGTCTTACGCAACGCAACTCCTGCCCTTGTTCCATTATGCTTTCCATTTTCTACTGTTACCTGTACTTTCACAATAACACATACAAAGCCCATTGAATACGCATTCGGATGTTCATATGTTGAAAGATCCTGTACCTGCTTTTCATCA
>JBJMLW010000287.1:0-4392 GCA_045805105.1 Flavisolibacter sp.
GCATTTACCAATACGGCAATTGGAAATGTGTTTAGTAAAGAAGGGTTGCCGCTGATGCCTTTCAGAAGTCTGAACCATGATTTGGGGGGATTTTGAGATTAGGTTGATTCAAAACTGTTCTTGAAGTTCATGAAGACACTGTCTTTTTTTGGAACGCAATGCTGCTAACGCAGCTCGCAAAGGTTTCGCAAAGGGCGCGATTAAATTAAAAATTTGCGTCCCTTGCGCCTCCCTTGCGTCCCGATGAAATCGGGACTTGCGTTAGTTCAGGAAGAATAGGACACCAATGAAAATTAGAACAGGTATTTCCAAAAAAGCTTTTTATGAGCACACACCATACCAAACGTTTGAATTGATATTCAGTATTAACTGTACCTGATACATAAAAAATTATAAAATCATGAGAGCATTTCAAATCACAATTTTGTTTTTACTTTTTTCATCGGTATTACATCCCCAAACAGTCAAAGAAAATGGTCATTTAAAAGTTGTTGGACCACAACTCACCAATGAAAAAGGTAAACCGGTTGTATTGAGAGGAATGAGTTTCGGGTGGCACAACTGGTGGCCGAGGTTTTACAATAAGAATTCAGTGAAGTGGCTCGCGAGCGACTGGCACTGCAGTGTTGTTCGTGCAGCGATGGGTGTAGAACCTGAACATGGTTATTTAAAAGAACCTAAAGCTGCGAAAGAAAAAATCGAAGCAGTTGTTCAGGGGGCCATTGATGCAGGAATTTATGTTATCATCGACTGGCATAGTCATAATATCAACTGGAATGAATCCAAACAATTCTTTGCCGAGATGGCCGCTAAATATGGAAAGTATCCCAATGTGATCTATGAAATTTATAATGAACCTGATTACGAAACCTGGGATTCGGTGAGGTTATATTCCAATGCGGTGATTTCAACCATCCGTTCTTTTGATCCTGATAATATCATTCTTGTTGGCAATCCTCATTGGGACCAGGATATTCACCTTGTTGCTGATAAGCCACTGACTGGTTTCAGTAACATTATGTACACGGTTCATTTTTATGCCGCTACACACAAACAATGGCTGCGCGACCAATGCAGTGATGCATTGAAAAAAGGCATTCCTATTTTTATCTCCGAATCTGCAGGCATGGAAGCAAGCGGAGACGGACCTATAAACAAGGAAGAATGGGAGAAGTGGATTTCATGGGCTGAACAAAATAAAATCAGTTGGATCACGTGGTCTGTTTCCGATAAGGATGAAACGTGTTCTGTGTTGCAGAAGAGTGCATCTTCTGATGGTAACTGGAAAACGGAAGATTTAAAGGAATCCGGAATACTCGCGAGAGAGTTAATTAGAAAACATTCTTTAAAGAAATAAGAGTTTTTTGCCACTAAGGCACTAAGGCGCAAAGGCGCACGAAGAAAAAACGCAGATTTTTTAAGATCATAGCAAATCTTAATCATCATAATAATCAGTGTGCATTCTCTAAAATCTTTGTGCTTCTTTGTGCCTTGGCGCCTTAGTGGCTATCTCAAAAACCTGTAAGTACACTTAATCAAAAAACTATTCCTCGACTGTTCTGCAAAAGCATTGTCAAGTAAACTTTGGAATATTGGAGTGTCAAGATCTCCAAAGGCATTGGCGGTATTTCCCTGCGACCATACAAAATATAATTCGGAACCCGGCTTGTATTCCCAACGAATAACCATGTTAGAACGGAACTGTACAAAATTGAAATCAGGTGCATTAAAATGATAGTCGATGGAACCATTGCTGTTTTCATCTATGAAGTAAACACCATTGGTTGAACTGATTTCTGATGACGTATATGGATGAAACCTGTCATCATATTTTTTCTCCATCGGTGATGACACATAACCAAAATGATCATACAGCGGCCGGGTAATAAATGGCTGACCATAATATTGCAATGTAAGGTCCGGTGTAATATTATATATGAGCCTTCCGGTAAACCGTAATGTCTTCTGCCTTACTTCACCGACAATCGTTCTTATTGTGTTGTTGTAATCCACAGCTGTTACATATTGGTCCTGCCTCCGCCAGTAATAAGAATAGCTGGCACTCAGGTTGATTCGCAGCGCATTCATTGGCTGCAGGTTCAATGAAAGAAACAGGTCATTTCCTTTCACAGTATTATCAAATCCCCAGAAATTAAATACCTGGAGACTTGTGTAGGCTTTTTTCCTGTAATCGGTTGTAACATAAAAATTATGTCCAATCCCTGCAGGGCGCCTGATTGATGATGCGCCCCGCAATGCATTATTGGAAACTTCGTACGGATTCCATGTAACTCCCGTTCCTGTTTGCCAGTTGTTCTTCCAGGTTGCGTGCGAATTAAAATTGTATTGCTGATAAAGAAACTGTCCGCTATAATCCCACCTGAACCAGTGATTATAGTTGAGACGTGCATTACGGAATTGCCAGAAAGGTTTCTGGTAATGCAAACCCACCCATGTAAAATGATTGATCTCATTTGATGTCAGCATGAAACCTATATCATTCAGTTCGAGACCTGGTGAACGAAGTGTGATGCCGGTTTCAAACTTCAGTACCTGTCCTTTTTTTCCACTCTTTCCACCGATCTTACCGAATCTTACAGTGCCGCCCATGCCTGACAGTGAAGTGCGTTTGGGATCCACCTCCACTTCAGGCGCATCAGTGCGCTGAAACAAATGCTCAAATGCAGTTTGTGTATTCAGTATTGCTTCTTTTGTTCCTTCCACACGACTAAAAACCACATTGCCGCGTATATACCACGTACGTGCTTTCCAGTAATGAAGAAAGTCCAGTCCTGCTGAATAAGCACTGCGATGAAGAAAATCGTCCAGGCCTGCTTCACGATTGACACCGGTAACAATCCCTCCGATAATTGTTTCACCTGATTTATAATCCTTCTGTATTCTTCCTACAAAATAATTGGTTAGGGGTTCCACCATTTCTTCACGCCTGCTACCCGCTTTATCAATGGTGGCCATCTCGCGTTCTGTTATACTTTCAAGGATTCCTATGCTTAATCCCTTTTTTGTTTTTCCACTGAATTTTGCAGCACCAAGGATGGAAGTATTCGTTGGATACTTTACATATTCACCACTGTCAAGTTTCGGATAACCATGGGGAGAACCTCCTATGCGTCTTGAATAAAATAAAAGGTCAGCGTCATAGTCACCGCCTGCTTCGGAACCTGTTAGCTGATAATTAAAAATATTCCGGCTTTCAATAAAGAATGGCCGCTGTTCTTCAAAAAAATTCTGAAAACCGTCTATGCGTACCTGTGATGGATCTGCCTCCACCTGGCCAAAATCAGGATTGATAGTAAAATCAAGTATGAGGTCATTGGTAACAGCAAATTTTCCATCTACACCGGCTGACAAATGGGTATCTGAACCTTTTGCAAACGGATTGCCTTCTTCTTTTTTATAAGTGTCCAGCTGCGCATTTACATAAGGTGCAATTTCTACCTGCCGGTGCATTGGGATGTTTTTCAATCCAATCAATTCTCCAAACCGGCTTACCCACACACCTGAATTCTGCGGGATGTATTGCCAGAAGGAACGTTCTTCTTTTCTGAAAAGCCTTCGTGTGACCTGGAAGCCCCATACTTTTTCCGTTTCATTTCCATACCGGAGCTGGCTGAACGGAATTTTTACTTCACCTGTCCACCCTTCCGCATCAATATTTGTTTTTGCAAACCAGATCGGATTCCAGCTGGCATCCCAGTTATTTCCATCGTTGGATACAAATTCATCATTACGCACACCGGAAACAGAAAGTGTAAATGAAAATGCTGTGCGGTGATCGTGGTAACTATCGATATTAATTTCTATCCAGTCTCCGGGGAATTCATCACGTCTTCCCATTCGTTTTACGATAGAGTCAGGAGAATCATCATAACACCTGTAGGCGATATATAAGTATTTTTCGTCGTAAATAATTTTGAAACCAGTTTTCTGTGACGGTGCATGACCTTCATTGGGTTGCCACTGTATGAAGTCGCCGCCCCATTCTACACCATTCCATGCTTCTTCATTGGGGATTCCGTCGAGCGTAATCGTTCCTTTAATGTGAGATGTATAATATTTTTTTTTCACTATTGCAGTATCACCCGGATCTGCAAACGCGGAAAAAAAACATAAATGCAGTAAACCAGAAAGCAGGATGGTTTTCATTGATCAATCATAAGTAATTTCTGAATCATTCCGGTGTTAAAGTTGGACAATGGAAATCAGATTATTTATACGGTTAGATATTTTGACATTGACAACTATTTCTGAAGAGCAACTTGCGTAGAGTAAGCAACGCAACCCGCTAACGCGGGACGCAAAGGATACGCAAGGGGCGCAAGAAGTCTGCGCGTGGGCAGAGACGTTAGGTCGATCATTTATGTTTATAAC
>JBJMLW010000288.1:0-2688 GCA_045805105.1 Flavisolibacter sp.
CGTCCGTTTCATGAACTGACCGGTAACTGGTTCTGGTGGTGCCGTAATACATGCACACCGGTTGAATTTAAATTATTATGGCGTTTTACAATAGACTACCTGCGCCATGAAAAAGGACTCCATCACCTGCTTGTAGTGTTTAATACTGCCGATTTTCAAACACAGGAGGAATTCCTGGAACGCTATCCTGGTGATGATGTTGTGGATGTTCTCAGCTTTGATACATATGAGTATGGTAACCCGGCGGATGATGCAGCATTCATTCATACCATTGACACACGACTGGGTATCATTGAAAATCTTGCAGCAACAAAAAATAAAATTGCTGCATGGGCCGAAACCGGTTATGAAGCCATCCCCAATGCAAACTGGTGGACAGATGTTTTGTGGAAGGCGATAGGAGATCATAAAATTTCTTATGTTCTCGTATGGCGTAATCATGGCCGGCAGAATAATGGTCACATGCATTACTATGCGCCGTATAAGGGACAGATTTCGGAAGAAAATTTTAAAAGATTTTATTACCTGGATAGAACATTGTTCGAGGCTGATGTAAGGAAGGAGAAACTGTATGTGAAGGGACCATAGACCATGGACCATAGACCATGGTAAGTCGTTTATTTTCTATCATTCTTACAATTTCAATCAGTAATTAAATTAGCAAAATACAGACTATCGATAATTGATATCTGTTGATAAAGTAAAATGATTAATAACAATTCATAAATGCGGTAAACAAGAGCAAATATCACGATACCACCATGGTCCATTGTCCATGGTCTATGGTCCAAATCACACATCACACATAATACATGCGGCTTCATCCCGTTGATATCACCATCATTCTTCTTTATCTCATCACCATGCTGATGATCGGATGGTTTTTGAGGAAGAAGGCGCGGCAGAATAAGGAAAGTTACCTGCTTGGAGGAAAAAAACTTCCATGGTACCTTCTTGGTCTCAGTGATGCTTCTGATATGTTTGATATCAGTGGTACCATGTGGATGGTAGCGCTTTGTTTTGTTTATGGAATGAAAAGCATCTGGATCCCGTGGTTATGGCCGGTATTCAACCAGGTTTTCAATATGATGTTTCTTGCCAAATGGCTTCGCCGGTCTAATGCCAACACAGGTGCGGAATGGCTGGCTACGCGTTTCGGGCTCAGTGGAAGAGGTGTAAAAGGATCGCACAATATTGTGGTGGCCTTTGCACTTATCGGGTGTCTTGGATTTCTTGCTTATGGTTTTATCGGTCTTGGAAAATTCATTGAAATTTTTATTCCCTGGAACCTTGTGCAGGGATACATTCCTTTTGTCATTGCACCGCAATACGTAGCGCATTTCTATGGAATTGTATTTACACTGATCGCTGTTTTTTATTCTGTTCTTGGCGGCATGCACAGCATTGTGCTCGGAGACCTGATAAAATATTGTGTGATGACAGTCGGCTGCATTTCGATTGCAGTCATTGCCATGATGCATTTGCATGGTAGTGCAGGCAGTTTGCATATTCCGGAGGGATGGACCAACCCGTTTTTCGGATGGCATCTGAATCTTGATTGGTCGCATATCATCCCGGCTGCTAATCAAAAAATTCATGATGATGGTTTCGAACTGTTTGGAATTTTTTTCATGATGATGCTGTTCAAAGGTGTATTTGCCGCACTTGCAGGCCCCGCGCCGAATTACGACATGCAAAAAATTCTTTCATCGCGTTCGCCTAAGGAAGCGTCAAAGATGACAGGTTTTGTTTCCATCATTTTATTGCCGATAAGATATTCCATGGTAATCGGACTTACAGTTCTTGGTCTTCTTTACTTCAACCAGCTCAATTTGAATAATGGCAATGGCGGTGTTGATTTTGAAAGAGTATTGCCGGGAGCCATCAATAATTTTTTACCGGTTGGTATACTTGGAATTGTACTGACGGGACTTTTAGGTGCATTTATGGGAACATTCTCCGGTACACTCAATGCAGCACAGGCTTATATCACCAATGATATTTACCTGAAGTATGTTAATCCTGATGCTTCCAATAAAAAAATAATGACAGTCAATTATACATCAGGGATTGTGGTGGTAACAGCAGGTGTAATCTTTGGTTTTTTTGCCAAAGACGTCAACAGCATTTTACAGTGGATCGTATCTGGTTTGTATGGTGGTTACATTGCCTCCAACATGCTCAAATGGTACTGGTGGCGCTTCAATGCCAATGGATTTTTCTGGGGCATGATGGCAGGCATTGTACCAGCGGTTATTCTTGCTGCATTAAAGTCGGAAGGTGTTATTCACGGCCTTGAATTATACTGGTGGCCTGTTTTGTTTGTATTGTCGATTGCAGGTTGCCTCGCAGGTACTTATTCGGCTCCCCCTACAGAGATGTTGATTTTAAAAAATTTTTATGCTACGGTTCGTCCGTGGGGTTTCTGGAAACCTGTACACGCACTTGTAATCGCTGACCAACCTTCTTTTGAACCGAACAGAAGGTTCAGACTTGATATGTTCAATGTTGTTCTCGGAATAATTGCGCAATGCTGCCTTACGATACTTCCGATGTACATCGTGTTATGGCTGAAGCTGCCCCTTCTGGTTACAATAATTGTTTTGTTGGTAATTATTCTGATCCTGAAAAAAACCTGGTGGGAAAAACTGGAGAATTAGTTCATAATGCCTGAAGGCTTAAATATAG
>JBJMLW010000289.1:0-4347 GCA_045805105.1 Flavisolibacter sp.
GGTGATCACCAACAGAAGGTCAAAACCTTCCAACCTTACCACCAACTGGTGCATCGTTGACCTTGGTTTTGCCAATGTGAATGACAAAACCAATTATTCTTCAGCAGAAGCACAGGCATTTGCTCCCGGGTTCAGCAGTAAAGACCAGCTGAACTATCGCTCCGGAAAATCAATCAATGTGAACATATGGCTTTTCATGCAGCGGCTGAATGTAATAAAACACGTAGTGAACCTGAAATACGGACTCGGCGTTGAATTGAACAATTACAGGTTCGATGACGAAAGAATCCGCTTAACACGTAATCCAACGATCGTTAAGATTGATACTGCACTGGCAGTAGTGGACAAGAATAAACTCGCTGCAGACTATGTAACTGTTCCATTAATGGTGAACTTCAATTTTACACCGGACCGCAGAAGAGGTTTTGGCCTTAGTGCAGGTGTGAGTGCAGGTTACCTGTATTCTGCGAGGCAGAAGATTAAAAACAATGGTGAAAGACAAAAGCTCCACGATGATTTCGGTTTAAACAAATGGCGTATTTCCTACATAGGTGAACTGAACTTTGGGCCTATTATTCTGTATGGTTCCTATGCTATGGAAAGTATGTGGGATAAAGGCCTGGACCAGGTACCTTATAACGTAGGTATTCGCCTGAGTAGCTGGTAATATTACCTGTAAAATTTTCCTGATAAATCCCGCTGTTATTTTAAAGCGGGATTTTTTATTTTTACAAAGGCTCGTTAAATCAGTCTGACAGGGAAAAATAAAAATTAATTTGCCTGCGTTATCCGATTGAATGCTAAACCACACCAGTATGAAAACCGCTATTCTCCTTTCAGGTTTGCTCCTCGGAGGAAGTGTATATGTGAAAAACCCGGATTATCACCGTGGAAGCCTGGCAATTTCTCCTCTGTCAGGTAAAGCTAAACGAAGCCTCATCATGCCTACAGCCCCTGTAAAAATTGTTGTAGACAAATCCAATTACGAATTATATGTATACGACGCACTCGGATGGTTTGCTACTTATCCGGTAGTATTCGGAAATAATTCCCTGGACGATAAAAAAGTCGAAGGGGACCGCAATACTCCTGAGGGAAGTTTCAGGATCATCAATAAACGCATTCATGAAAAGTGGGACCGTTACATGGGACTCGATTATCCTAACAAGGAAAGCCTTGAAAAATTTAATCAACGCAAAAAAAATGGAGAGATCCCTGCGTCTGCATCTCCCGGTGGCGGTATAGGAATTCATGGAACATGGCCTAAAGACGATTTTGTTGTTGACCGTTACAAGAACTGGACAAATGGATGCATCTCACTGAAGAATGAAGACATCGAAGACCTTTATAGCTACATTACGATTGGAACACCGATTACGATCAGGAAATAACTATTCATCAGATTTTTCTATAAACGCCTTTACTTCTGTCTGCCATTTTATAGGATTGAAATTTAAAAACGATTCATGCCCTGCTGAAGCATAAGCCACCATTTTTTTATTTCCTGACGACAGATTATTGAAGACCTTCATGATCTCATATTTTTTTACATAAGGGTCTTCTTCACCCCATTCTATCAAAACCGGACATGTAATGTCTTTAGCGTAAGAGGCGATATCATATTTAAATCCATTATAACCATTCTCCACACCCATCCAGAACGTAACGAGTGTAGCAAATGGTTCTGAAGGGAATCCGAGTACAGCTGCTCTTGACCGAAGGTGATTGCGAAGCGTACCGAATGGCATATCCGCTATAATGGCATCAGGCTTTACAAGGTTGAGATGAACGGCCCTGATGCACACTCCGGCTCCCATTGAAACACCATACAAAATAATTTTTTTATTCCCTTTCGATCGGGCGAAAGAAAAAGCGCTCTTTACTTCACCTGTTTCCTTTATGCCAAATGTACTTTCAGAACCGCCGCTTCTCCCATGTCCTCTGAAATCAACCAGTAAAACATTGTATCCCCAGCTACGGAAAACTGAAGCTTCATCGGCCAGGTAACTTTTATTGACAGTAATACCATGAAAAAAGATCACGCATTTTTTTGATGTATCTGATCCACTGTACCACCCTTCAATCTGAATACCATCTGAAGTTTTCAAATGCACGGTGTCAAATGGAAATGATGGTGAAGGTTCACCCGTATTTTTATAAAAGCTAGGTCCAACAAATAACTTCCATGTTTTGACAAAAATATTCTGAGCTGCAACTTTAGGCGGAGGGCTTTTGTAAAAATGGGTGAATTTATAAGCGTAGATGGAGGCACTGATATTGACAAGGATAAACTGAATAACAAGAACCCAAATTGCCCACTTCAGGTAAATACGGACGTTCGACTTAGAAGATGCTTTCATGAAAATGTCAAATGTAGGAAAAGACAGAGAAGAACTGTAACACGGAAAAGTGCGTAATAATCAATATTCAATGCTCAATTAACAAGGATCAAGTTTATTCTCAAATTGAAAATCTCCCATCTGACTTGGATATTGAAAATTCAAAATTGAATATTGAATATTTCTTTCAGACTATACCAGCTTTCCGCTAACAATTTCGTCCACCACACCCGGATCAAGAAGTGTACTGGTATCACCCAGGTTTGCCGTTTCACCTTCAGCAATTTTCCTGAGAATTCTTCTCATGATCTTACCGCTCCTGGTTTTGGGAAGGCTGCTGACAAACTGTATCTGGTCGGGTTTTGCAATTGGACCAATGATCCTTGACACTGTTTGCATGATATCTTTTCTTGTGAGGGTTTCATCCTGGTGCATTCCCTGGAAAATTACATAGGCATAAATTCCCTGCCCCTTTATCTCGTGCGGATACCCAACTACAGCACTTTCAACAACGCCTGTGTGCATATTGATTGCGTTCTCGACTTCGGCAGTACCAATTCTGTGACCGCTTACATTCAACACATCATCAACGCGGCCTGTTATCCGGTAATTACCTTCATCATCCCGAAGGGCGCCGTCGCCTGTAAAATATAATTCAGGGTAAGTTGAAAAATAATTCTGCTTGCACCTTTCGTGATCACCATAAGTTGTGCGGATGATTGATGGCCATGGTGCCTTTATGCAAAGATTTCCGGAAGCAGGATTGCCTTTTATTTCTGTTCCGTTTTCATCTACCAGTATGGGCTGCACGCCAGGTAATGGTAAGGTAGCATGTGCCGGTTTGGATGGGGTTACTCCTGCAAGGTTCGAGATCAGGATGCCGCCCGTTTCTGTTTGCCACCACGTATCAACGATCGGACATTTTTTCTTTCCTACGTGTTCATCATACCAATGCCATGCTTCTTCATTAATGGGTTCGCCAACAGTACCCAGAGTTTTCAATGAAGAAAGATCCGTGCCTTCAAATGGCTTCAGTCCAAATCCCATCAGTGACCTGATTGCCGTTGGTGCCGTATAAAGAATGTTCACTTTGTATTTGTCAACGATCTGCCAGAACCGGCCTGCATCCGGCCATGTTGGAATTCCTTCAAACATTAATGATGTAGCGCCAGAAGTGAGCGGACCATAAAGAATATAACTATGTCCAGTGATCCATCCGATATCTGCCGTGCAGAAATGAATGTCTCCCGGCTCATACTGGAAAACATTTACAAAAGAATAAGCTGTAAAAAGCATATAGCCTGCACAGGTATGCACCACCCCTTTGGGCTTTCCTGTTGAACCTGAAGTATACAAGATAAAAAGCATGTCCTCAGCATCCATTTCCACAGCAGGAAAATCGGTGAGTCCAAGTGTTTCTACTTTTTTTATTTCATCTTCCCACCACACATCCCTGCCACGGATCATACTAACCGGAGTACGTGTGCGGGTACACACAATTACTCTTTTTACAAATGGACAACGCATGAGCGCGTCGTCAATCACGCTTTTAAGCGGTATATCTTTGGCACCACGAAAAGCACCATCACACGTAATAATGTATTCAGCTTTGGCATCCTGCAACCTGTCGGCGATGCTCTGTGCACTAAAGCCACCAAAGATTACCGAATGGATCGCGCCGATTCTTGCACACGCAAGTACAGCAATAGCGAGTTCAGGAATCATTCCCATATAAATGCAAACACGGTCTCCCTTTTTTACCCCATTGTTTTGAAGTACGTGTGCAAACTGGCAAACTTTATCGTAAAGATTTTTATAAGTAAGTATGCGGTGATGCTCATCAGGATCATTGGATTCCCAAATTAATGCAGGAGTATCAGCGTTCCTCGCAAGGTGGCGATCAAGACAGTTTTCTGTAATGTTAAGCTTTGCATTACTGAACCATTTTATTTCCGGTGATGTAAAATTCCACTCGAGTACTTTGTCCCACTTTTTTCTCCAAATGAAA
>JBJMLW010000290.1:0-3822 GCA_045805105.1 Flavisolibacter sp.
AACTTTGAACTGGGCTTTATACTGATAAACTAATAAACTTTTAGTTTTCTTTTTTCATTTTCGCAAAATGCCTTCTCAGGATATTCTCGAGCTTCTCTGGCGTCAACGGTTTGTTCTCGAATGCTGAAATCTCCGGCATGCCTTGCGCTTTCAACATGTCTTCCTGGAACAGCGAAGTAGTCAGCATCACTACGATCACCTGGTTTTTTCTCTCCTTTTCAATTTCCCTGTATCGATCAAGAAATTCCCAACCATCCATTGCAGGCATGTTGATGTCAAGAAATATCAGGTCAGGACATGGAAATTCGCGATTCTGACAGGAAAGCTTCACACTTGTTGAAAGATACTCAAGTGCCTCCTGGCCACTCTGAGCAACTTTTACAGTTTCGGTACAATTGGCTTGTTCAACGATCATCTGGTTGAAAAAATTGGTAGGTTCATCGTCATCAATGACAAGTACGCAATTTAGTTTAGTGGCATTCATTAGTTATTGTTTTCTAAGGTAAAATGAAAAGTGCTGCCCTCACCTGGTATGGAATCTACCCAGATCCGGCCTTTATGTAATTCAACTATTTTTTTACAATGAGACAGTCCAATGCCTGAACCGGGATATTCATTCCTGGTATGCAAACGCTGGAAGATGACAAAGATCCTTTCGCGGTGCTGTTGTTCAATACCAATACCATTATCGGCAACGGTAAACGTCCAATGATCATCTGTTTTTACAGCACAGATCTTTATTTCAGGTGACGTATCCTTCTTCCTGAATTTTATCGCATTGATAATAAGATTTTGAAACAGTTGTTTGATTTCAGTAGGATAACCCTGGATGACAGGAAGAGCATCAGATTTAATCACCGCATTTGCTTCCCTGATGGCAATTCCAAGATCGTCGATCACTTCCTGGAGCATCTGGTTACAATCCACTTCCAGGATATCTTTCTTTCTTCCGATCCTTGAATAATCAAGAAGGTCTTTGATAAGTGTCTTCATCCTTTCAGAAGACTGGGCAATAAACATAAGATACTTGTCTGCCTTCTCGTCGATCTTTCCTTTGTATTGTTCCTGTAACAATTCTACAAAACTAGAAGTTGTTCGCAGTGGTTCCTGCAAATCGTGTGACGCTACATATGCAAATTGTTCCAGTTCCCGGTTCTTCAATTCCATTTCCTTGTTCGCCTGCACCAATTGCACTGTTTGCTTTTTTACCTGCAGTTCCAGCTGCTTCTTTTGCTTTTTAATGTTGTTCATTCTTAACCGGTAGACCAATAACATGGTACCGATAATAAGTAGCATGGATGAAAGTTTGAACCACCATGTCATCCAAAACGGAGGAGTAATTGTAATAGCAAGTGAAGTAATATTTTTAGACCACTCGCCATCATTGTCTAATCCTTTTACTTTAAAAGTATATTGGCCGGGATCCAGGTTAGTATAGGTGGTTGTACGTTGAGTACCGACTTCATTCCATGTTTTATCGAAACCCTCCAGCATATAAGCATACCGTTTCTTTTCTGCAGTTGTATAGTTGAGTGAAGCAAACTGCAATGAAAAAACCGAGGTGCCGTAATTAAGAGTAATTTCTTTGGTTTCCAGGATACTTTGTTTCAATGGTGAAGGATCTTCTTCATTCTTTGCAATAGGCACATCCTTATTAAATATCTGGAAACTTGTGATGACAAGAGGAGGATCAAAGAAAATATTTTTTACGTTTTCGGGGAAGAAGCGGTTGAATCCATTATTTCCTCCGAAGTAAATTGAACCATCACGGGCTTCAAGAAAAGCATTTTCCTTGAACTCATTGGATTGCAGGCCATCTGCCGTCGAATAGTTTTTGAATTTTTTTGTAACAGGACTATACTGCGAAATACCCTGCGTTGTGCTTATCCAGATATGTCCATACTTGTCTTCAATCACGCCATAAATTACATTACTTGGCAGGCCTTGTTCTGTTGTAAATGCCGTGAACTTATTTGTTTTCCTGTCTAGAAAATTCAGACCTGTGCTGGTGCTTATCCAGATATTTTTATACCTGTCGCTGGTTATAGATTTTATATTCGAACCAATGAGGCCATTTTCACCACCAGGCATGATGTAAGTGAACTGCCCGGTCTTTTTATTTAGAATGTTCACACCCGCACCACCGGTACCCACCCAGATATTTCCATATTCATCCTGCCAAATATCATTGATCCAGTTATCCTTCAGACCATTCGCTTCCCTCTTGTTGTGCTGATAGTGCGTAAACAAATCTTTTTTCGGATCATACATATCCAGACCTCCTCCATATGTCCCGATCCACATGTTTTTATCACGGTCTTCAAACAGGGTCCATACGTTATTACTACTGATGCTGTTTGGATTATCAGGGTCATGTCTCAAATTCCTGTAGTTTTTGGTAACAGGATTTAATATTGTAATGCCTTCTCCCCATGTGCCTACCCAAATATTGCCTCTTGTATCTTCCTTTATCGACAGCACATTGTTTCCGCAGATAGTATTAGGGTTACCTGTTTCGTGCCTGTAATGTGAGAAGTTCCCTGTTTCCGGATTAAAAAGATCAAGTCCGCCTCCATCTGTTCCAACCCAGATACTTTTTCGTGAATCTTCATAAAAGCACAGCACATGGTTATTGCTAAGACTATTTACCTGGAACATGTGTTTATAGTGCGTGAACTTCGCTGCGTCGCGGTTCACCAGGTCTACACCTGCATTAAAACTCCCCAGCCACATGTTATTCTTCGAGTCTTTATAAATCTTGTTGATTGAATTACTGCCAAGAGTGGAATAATCTACTTCGTCATTGACATAGCCATAAAACAAACCTGTCTCGAGGTCAAGGATACTAAAACCGGCGTTTTCTGTTCCGAGCCAGAGTTTATTATTTCCGTCTTCAACAATGGTATGAACAGTATTGTTGATCAGGCTATACTCGACGTTGGAATTATGCCGGTAATGGTCGAAGGAATTCCTGCTTCGATCAAGCATGTCCAGGCCATTTTGATGTGTGCCCACCCAAATTCGTTTGCGGCTATCTTCATAAACGACAACAACGTCATTAGAGGCAATCGTGTTTGGATCACTTGCTTTATGCAGGTATCGTGTAAACTGTTTTGTTTTCTTATCAAAAAAGTTCAACCCATTTGAAGTCGTGATCCAAATATTATGATCACTATCTTCCATGATATGCCTGATGTAGTCATCGCTGGGTGTATTGATGTTTCTTTCGCTATGCCTGAAATGGGTAAATATTTTTTTTACAGGATCGTAGAGGTCAAGCCCCGATGTTGTCCCCATCCATACTTTTCCTTCACTGTCTTCAAGCACCGCATATACATCATTTGCTGAAATTGAATTTGTATTTTGAACATCGTTGCGAAAGTTGATAAAATATTCCTTGCGGCAGTCATATCTTGATACGCCTCCGCCAACAGTAGCAATCCAGATATCTCCATTTTTACTGTTGGACATATCCGTGATAAAATTGCTGCTAATAGATGCACGGTTCTTTAATTGATTCTTGTATACTGTGAATGTATATCCATCATACTTATTTAATCCATCGTTAGTTCCAAACCACATGAAGCCATGACCGTCCTGCAAAATGGCTTCGACATTATTCTGCGAAAGGCCATTATTGGTGCCCAAATGCTCGAATCGCAATTTTGGCTTTTGCGAATACGCAAAAACACAGACGAGCTGTAACACAAAAAATAGAAATTGATGCAAGGCTTTCATAGTTTTTCCTGGATTTACTGTGCCTCCTGCGGAAAATGTACTTTGGCATTTAATACAACTTCCAATCTGCACCCGTTACCAGGT
>JBJMLW010000291.1:0-3705 GCA_045805105.1 Flavisolibacter sp.
GAATGCCGGTGTAGCCAATGCCGGAATGGGAAAGAAAAAACTTTTTGGATTTAATATTAACCTTCACTGGCAGGATAAAATGATGTGGGATGGTGAACTTGCCAATGGCCCTGTAAGCGCATTTACAACAATTGATGCACAGGTGAATTACTATATTCCTAAAATTCATTCAGTGATAAATCTGGGAAGCAACAATCTTACAAATCATTATTACAAAAATGCATATGCCAATCCTGAAATTGGTGGATTGTATTACCTGAGCGTTGGATTTCATCTTTAATGGTAAACATGCAATTCCGGGCATTCCGGAATTGCATTTATTTAAGTAACATTAAAACTTACCTGTATGAAATTTATTTTTTTATCCGTTACTATTCTTCTTTCTCTTGCTTCATGTACCAGGGTTTATTATGCACCCAATACAGTACATCCTGCACTGTTAACAGACAAGGACGAAATGCGTGTCAATGCAATTTACTCAGCCGGACAAGGTTCTGAACTTCGTGCAATGGATCTTCAAATGGCTTATGCAATCCAGAGGAACTGGGGTATCATGGCTAATGGTTTTTATGCCACAAATAAAAAAAATGATTACATCGACAAGGCTAACGGAACATATGGTGAAATAGCGGGGGGTTATTTTAAAAATTTTAAACAAAGCAAGTGGATGGCTGAAGTCTATAGTGGCATCGGCGGAGGTTGGGTTAACAATTATTTTGAACAGAATGATTATTCCCGGATCGGGATTTCAAAATTTTTTGTTCAGCCTTCTATTGGATATAAAGGACCGGATGTTGAATTGGCATTTACCTCAAGGTTTGCTGTTGTACACTGGAAAGTCAATAAAGCACAATACGATCATCCAAATTATCCCGAAGACGTGGATTATGTTGCCATAAGCCCAACCTTTTTTGCCTGGGAACCCGGCCTGGTGTTCCGTTTTGGTACTAAAGATGTAAAGGCTCAAATTGGGTTTACAGTTTCAGATCATGGAAAAAGGGTTCTGTTAGATACAGAAAGTTTGATGTTGAATGCTGGTCTTTCAATTTCTCTTCATGCCCGCAGTAATGGCAAGTGACCTTTCAATTTCGCCAGACAGTACCTTTGCAGCACTTTGAAATTGTGCTGTAATGCAAACACAACATTTATCTGAACAGGAAATCGTAAGGAGGGAAAAACTTCAGGAGCTTCAAAAACTTGGCATTGATCCATACCCTGCCGCGTTATATCCCGTAAATAATTTTTCAACAGAAATCAAAAGCACATTTAATGATGACCGCAAGGACGATCTCAGTGATGTGTGTCTTGCAGGAAGGATTATGAGCGTGCGCGATATGGGTAAGGCAAGCTTTGCTGTTTTACAGGATTCCAGGGGTCGCATCCAACTTTATGTGCGTAAAGATGATCTTGCCAAAGGTGATGATACTTCATTGTATGATATAGTTTGGAAAAAACTTCTTGATATTGGTGATTTTATCGGAGTAAAAGGTTTTGCATTCCGAACCAAAACAGGTGAGATCTCTGTTCATGTAAAGGAGCTTACTTTCCTGGCTAAATCTTTACGTCCGCTTCCTATTGTAAAAGAAGCAGAGGGACAAACATTCGATGCTGTTACAGATCCTGAATTCAAATACAGGCAGCGTTATGCCGATCTTGTCATCAATCCTGCGGTAAAAGAAACTTTTGTAAAACGTACAAAGCTTATTAATTCCATCCGTGAATTTCTAAATGAGCATGGCGCGCTGGAAGTTGATACACCTGTTTTGCAAAGTATTCCCGGTGGAGCAGCAGCCCGTCCATTTGTTACTCATCATAATGCGCTGGATGTTCCTTTTTATCTGCGCGTAGCAAATGAATTGTACCTGAAACGCCTTATTGTTGGTGGCTTTGACTGGGTATATGAATTCAGCCGCAACTTCAGAAATGAAGGTATGGACCGTACACACAATCCGGAGTTTACCATTCTTGAATTTTATACTGCATATAAAGATTACCTATGGATGATGAATGTAACAGAACGGCTTTTGGAAAAAGCCGCAAGTGATGTTTGCGGAGAAACAGAAGTTACTGTTGGCGATAAAACAATTTCATTCAAAGCTCCTTTTAAAAGAATTTCCATTTATGATGCCATCAAAGAACATACAGGCCATGACTTAACTAATATGAACGAGGATGAAATCAGGGATGTTTGTCGGCAGTTACACCTTTCCGTTGATGCAACGATGGGTAAAGGAAAACTGGTTGATGAGATTTTTGGAAATAAATGCGAGGATCATTACATACAACCAACTTTTATAATTGATTATCCTGTTGAAATGAGTCCGCTTACAAAGAAGCACAGGAGCAAGCCTGGTCTTGTAGAAAGGTTTGAGCTTATTATCAACGGAAAAGAAATTGCAAATGCGTATAGTGAACTGAATGATCCGATTGATCAGCGTGAACGTTTTGAAGAACAGGTTCAACTGATGGAACGTGGTGATGAAGAAGCCATGTATATAGATTATGATTTTTTGCGCGCACTTGAATATGGCATGCCACCAACTTCAGGTATAGGTTTCGGCATCGACAGGCTTTGCATGCTTCTTACAAACCAGGCTTCCATCCAAGATGTACTGTTGTTTCCGCAAATGAGGCCGGAGAAAGGCCCCCTATCCCCCGAAGGGGAAACTTAGTTCGAACATTCTTTATTGATTATTTGAATATTCCCTTTTCTATGTTGAAGGAAGAGGCAATCCATGGTCTATGGTCCATGGTCTATGGTCCATGAACCATGAACATGACCCACAACGTACTTCCACTTCATTGACAGTAATTTCCACATCAATCTTTTTTTCAGGAATAAAATGATTTGAAAAATATTTTTTTCCATCGCATTGTGTTTCATACTATTTCAGAAAAAATATCAAAAAATAATTCCTGTTACTATTGACATTCATATTTATGCACTCTACCTTGCCGGGCTGGTTTAAAAGGTTTAGGAATGCCTGCACAATAATTACCCGTTGTCAGGAGTTATAAAAACACCAAAATCACCTCCATGAAATTCTCACTTCTACTGATCGCGTTAGCGGTTAGCATGGCTGTCTTTGCCAAAGAAAACAAATTGATATTGTATCCGAACGGACGCGTTCAATACGAATATGAAGTGGAAGGACATATGTTTCAGGGAAAATTCTCCAGTTATTATGAATCAGGAAAACTGAGGATGAAAGGACAATTTGTGAACAACCAGAAATCTGGATTATGGAGAGTGTGGGATGAAAAAGGACTTCTCAGGTCTGAAAGAATGTATACCGACAATCTGAATTTTATTTTATTGCATCAGTGGGATTCATCAGGTGCAAGGATCACTATTTCCACAGAGGAACAGCATATGCATGGTAATTGCGGGTTTACCGATCGGCTCTTCAGTCACCGCTACATCAGTACAATAGATGCAGGTGCAGAAGAAAATAAAGAATTATTTGAAAAAGGCGGCCTGGTAAATGTTTTACTTGAATCCATCATGAACGGTGAAGCTGTTGCATTTGCTGACGACCGGTTTGTTTATCTCGCTAACAAGCCAAACCTTTCATGTTATGAGAAGAATGATGTTGTGGCACTGCTTGTAAAAGAAGAATACTATTGTTGCGCTACAGACCAGAATATGAAGAATACACTCATGGGTGTTTGTCCGGTTGTTATGGAAAACGGAAAAAGAAAAGA
>JBJMLW010000292.1:0-3247 GCA_045805105.1 Flavisolibacter sp.
AAAGATTGTTATTGGTCATATTGGTTATGTTCCTCACCCATGTTCCAACATCACCTGTTTGCATTGACATAAAAAATCTTGCATCAATATGAGAAGGGGTTTTAGATGGAACAAATACGCCGGTAACACGATAGTCAAGCTCACCGTTGGTATTACTGTTTATGTGTACCATTTTATTCATCGCGCTTTCATGTCCGAATAATTTATCCGCTATTTCTTTTGAAATAACAACGGAATTCGGTTCCATTAATGCGGTGGACGGATTGCCTTCGCGGAAATTATAGGTGAACAGCTGGAAAAAATTCGAGTCGGCAAAATACCCCTGGGTTTCATAAAATGATTTGATCTCTTTTCCTTCGCGGTGCTGGATGAGCGTTTTATCATCCTGGAAGGCTTTCATGATGCGTGTTGTGCTGGCTATCTCGGGAAATTCCTGCTGCATCACTGGTGCCATAGGTGCAGGTGTTGTACCATACCTCGATTCTTTTCCTTCACTTGTTGAAATGGTAGCAAGCTGGAACAGTCGGTCTCCATTTTTATGCTGTGTATCGTAGCTCAGTTCGTGAATGAGATACAGGGAAATAAGAATACACGATGTAAGCCCTATGGCCAAACCAAATACATTGATAAATGAAAACACCCTGTTTTTCATCAGGCTTCGGAAAGCCAGTTTGATGTAAGTTTTGATCATGGCAAGCCATCCACTATTAATATGCCATTTCGTTAAGTACTGGTTTTCAGTAAAGTGAAAGCAGCATATGTACGAAGGTGTTCGTTTTTGCAATGAGAGTGTTCGGAATCGGACACTGAGGAAAGGAATACAGAATTCGGGATTGGGATGGAAATCAAAGGTCTTTAAAATGATCTATCCCTTATTCAATTTTAAGAATGAAAACGTTAGCAGAAGGAGCAACTTCTCCGAATTCCCAATTCCGAATTCCTTTTGCCCACTAATTCCTCTTCCTCCTCGGCGCTTTCATCATTTTCTTCTTCACTTTCAACTCGCGCTCGGTAATGGAATTACTGGGGAGACCAATGATAAGTCCGCGGCAATTGGGCGCACCACAAAGACAATGGAAGGGTTGCATATTCTGGTCAAGGAAGGTTGCATAATCAAGTGTGAGTTCTTCACCATTTGCAACCGGCCGTGTAGTTACAACATTCAATCCATTATATGCAGTATTCGGCTGACAGGAATGGTTCTGGGGTGCCCAGCGTGTTGGATCATTATCCCAGATTAAAAATACTTCCTTGCTGATTGGATATGCATATCGCCTGAAGATTTCTTTTTCATTTTCGCTCCAGTTCTTTTCAACATGACGCAATGTAACCAAGCGCTGTGCTTTTTCTTCTCCTGAAAAAATATATTCTCCAGGTCGCATGTCGCGGTTGGCATAAATACCAAAACCTGAAATGGCATTGCCACGGATGACAAAAGGTTTTCTCTTTCTTTCGTGGCGGGCGATTCCTTCTGCAACGATATGACGAAGGAAACCATCCTGTCCTATTCCATCAAACTTCAGAATAAAATCCGCTGATCCTTCATATCCGTCTTTATAAAATACAGAGCAGGTAAAATTTACTTCAAGGAAGAAGACTTCATTTTTTTCATTCACCCTGAAATCCATCCGCGCATAACCAACACCACCGAATCCGCAAAAGATTCTTTCAGCAGCGGCACGGAGTTCCTTATCGAGGACTTGATCTGTACAGGGGAAATTACAATCGGGGTGCAGCTCGGATGTTTTCAGTGCATAGGTTTTAAATTCCATGCCTTTGGGAAAAACATATTCCACCGGTCTGAATACCGTACAGGTTTTTTCATTTTCTGCATTCGCAGCAACAAGAACAGTAAATTCTCTTCCACTGATGTATTCTTCAACCATCAGTGGGCCGTATTCGTCAATGATTTCCGCCGCCTTTGTACGGAGTTCTTCGGGATGATAGGCGAGGGAATGTTCATCCACACCAAGACTGTCGCCCGCCTTTGCAGGTTTTATAAAAAGCGGGAAGTTTAATTTTTCAATGGCTGCATCAAGTTTATCGAGACTGTCAATAACAGCATATGCAGGAATGCGGACTCCTTCGCAATAAGCCACATACTTCATGAGTTCTTTGGGAACATCATAGAGCTTGGTTCCCGGTCCTGTATAGGGAAGATCAAGTAACTCAAGACTGAAGTACACATCAACACCAGCAACCTCCCATTCGAGGTAACCTTCGCACAGGTTTACGAAAATATCATAGTTGTTCCTGCTTAATTCTTTCAACTGGCGGTAGGCAGTGAGTTTATTTACAAACACATGATCAACCTGCGCATCAGGCCATAAGGAAGAGAGGTCGCGGGGAGGATCATAATACTGGTAATCTACGGCAGTTGTTGAGTAGTCGGGCTGAAGCACACAGATTTTCATATTGTTTTCTTTGCTGGTTTTTCCAGCTTTCTTTTATTTAGGGCATCCTGAATAATCTCGCGTATCAATTGTGAAAATGTTTTTTTACTGACACGAAGTATGGCGCCAATTGATGTATTGTTTTCGTCTTCACTCAATCCGCACTGCGCATTTGCTTCAAGAACAAATAGTTTTCCTGATTTACTATCCATCCTGATATCAAAGCGTGCATAGCTTTTACCTTTAACGGCCTTATATGCTTCGAGGGTGATTTGTTTGATGGATGGTATCAGCTTTTTATCGGGTAATGCATACTCATAAAAATTTCCTCCATCCGGCATGGCAGATTCTTTTTCATAGAATTCCCATAAACGGTCAAAAGATAAAAACTTTTCTGTATCGGGAAGTGAATGATGAAAATTTCTTTCCACCGGTTCATATAAAATGCATTCATCAGGATTTTCTGAAGAACCTACAATAAGTGTTGTAAACTCCGGACCGTTTATAAACTCTTCAGCAATCAGACCATCTAATGTAAGGTCCCATCCATGATAGCCATTATACAGATGATTTACCTGGTCGAGCAATTGCTGTTCATTATGTACAACATTTTTTACCGACACGCCCATGCTGCCCCCTGAAACTGCGGGCTTGAGGATTAAAGGAGAACCAAGTCTTTGAAAGATTCCAGTAATGTCCTGATCCGGTGAAAGTATCTGTTCCCACGCGGGTGTAGGTACGCCATGTTGATCAAAGGCTTTTTTCATTGTAGCCTTTGAAGTGGTGACATGATAAAAAAATTCATCAGCACCACTGTAGCTGGAACCTTTTTCTTCAAGGTATTTTACAACAGA
>JBJMLW010000293.1:0-3952 GCA_045805105.1 Flavisolibacter sp.
AGGACGCCAGCGATGGAATAACCCTTGTTCACTAATGCTTCAAGGGACGCTACCGCAAACTCCGGTGTTCCCATGAAAACAATACGCTGCCCGTTATGTGAAGAGATTTCAGTTGACAATTAGGAAATGATTCTGGATGAAGGAATGATTACTCGTAATCTTTATATAAAAGATATTTTTTCCTGATGGTTTTAAATTCATCAAGTTTAGGCTGCCAGCTTTTTCTGATGTCATTTTCAGACGCTCCACTTGTTACCTGTTGCAAAAGTGATGCGGTACCGGCGAGCTTATTAAAAAAGGATTCATCCATATTTCCTGATTTAGGTTTTATAAAAAAATTTGCCTTATCTGGAAAGAGGCGGTACGCATCAAGGAGGTATTTCAGCTGTATACGACCTCCGGATTTTTTTAAAACTTCTTCCGGTGTGCCACTGATATTCCATCCATAACATTTTTGTCCCTTTAATTTAGGATCAGTAGCTCCCGGCCGCGAAACAGGTGTGAAACTGTAAAGATTTTTTGGAAGAGAAGGATGACCGAACATCTGGAATGGCTTTTCTGTTCCGCGTCCTTCACTGAATACAGTGCCTTCAAAATAACAGGTTGACGGATACCAGTAAATGGATTGAATTTCCGGGAGATTTGGTGATGGTTTTACCGGAAGAACATATTTGCTTTTATGGGTATAGTTATCACACTTGATCACCAGGAAATGAAATGGTGTATCAGCTGAATTCTGTGCTCTCTGATAATATTCAGCTCTTGCATTTGCCGGAGAAGAAAGCCATTTTTCACCAGCCAGCATCATGGCATATTCTCCCAGCGTCATTCCATAAACAACAGGTATGGGCTGCATGCCAACAAAGGATCTGTATTTTGGTTCCAGAACGGGACCATCAACATAAAAGCCATTTGGATTTGGCCGGTCGAGAATCATGAGTGGTTTACCATATTCAAAAGCAGCATTCATAAATTCTTCGAGTGAAGAAATGTATGTGTAGAATCGCACCCCTACATCCTGGATGTCGAACAAGAGAATATCAATATCCTTTACATCCTCTGCCGATGGCCGGCGTTTGCTTCCATACAATGATATTACCGGCACACCTGTTTGTGCATCTGTATAATTGCCTACTTTTTCTCCTGCATCAGCATCGCCGCGGAAGCCATGTTCTGGTCCGAAAATCACACTGATCTGTACACCGAGTTTTTTAAGTGTATCTACAAGATGGGTTTTTCCAACCATGGATGTCTGGTTGGCAAAAATTCCAATCCTTTTGTTCTTCAGCAGTGGCAGGTATACTTGAATGCGTTCAGCACCTGCGTGTATGGATGTGTTGGATTTTGTTTGAGATGGGATGTTTTTCTGCGCACACGAAGCCATGCATTGAATAGTCATCCATAAGAACAGGAAAATCTTCATCGTTCAAATTTCAGGAAATTTTGACGAGCAGCAAATGAAAGATTTGGTAACTTGGTCGCCCCGTATCAGCACATCTTCTGCCCACCACCCAGGTTTGAAGTATATTATCCTCCAGGATGATTGTGCGGTCGATTATTTAAAGACACAAATATTAATCATGCAACAAGCGCAAAATGGAGACAAGGTAAGGGTTCATTACCATGGAAAATTACGTACCGGCGAAACTTTTGACAGCTCTGATGGACGCGATCCACTTGAATTTACTGTAGGAAGTGGCCAGGTGATCAGAGGATTTGAAGAAGGTGTACGTGGCATGCAGGTAGGCGATAAAAAAACAGTGGAGATCGATGTTGAAAATGCCTATGGTGCCAAAAGCCAGGAAATGATCATTGAATTTCCAAAATCACAATTTCCCCAGGATATGAACCCGGAAGTGGGATCGCAGCTGATGATGAGTAATGGGTCCGGTCAGTCATTTCCGGTAACTATAGCTGAAGTAAGAGAAGAATCAGTGCTGCTGGATGCGAATCATCCACTCGCAGGGCAAGACCTGATATTCGATATTGAACTGGTAGAAATTGTACCAACGTCGAGGATTATTATGCCTTGAGGAAATAAGTCAAAAAGTAAAAAGTAAAAAGTAAAAATTCAAAGCTTGAGCTGAGGTGTGCTTCTGAAATTGGCTTCGGAAGGGTAATTTCTTCCAGGCTGCTGTCTTTTTGAATTTTGATTTTTGAATTTTGAATTCTGAATTCCATCTCCTTTACTTTTGGTCGATGTTTGACAAATACCAGTTTACCGCTTCCGAACGCTTCATGCGTTATGTTCAGGTAGATACGCAAAGTGACCCGCTCTCTTCATCACAGCCAACAACAGAAAAGCAGAAAGACCTTTCACGTATTCTTGTTGATGAACTAAAAGCAATGGGACTTGCAGATGCACACCTCGATGAATATGGTTATGTATATGCAACTATTCCTGCAACCAGCAAAAGGAAAGTTCCTGTAATCTGTTTCTGTGCACATGTTGATACCGCACCGGATGCAAGTGGCACCGGGGTTAAACCACTGCTTCACAAAAAATATAAGGGAGACGATATTGTTTTACCTGAAGATGAAAAGCAGGTCATACGCAAAAACGATTTTCCTTACCTCGCTAAATTAACGGGGCATGATATCATCACGGCGAGTGGGAAAACACTTTTGGGTTCCGACGACAAAGCTGGTGTAGCGGAAATTATGGATGCAGCAAATTTTTTCATGAATCACCCGAAAGTAAAACATGGTGTCATTAAAATTCTATTTACGCCTGATGAAGAAGTTGGAAAGGGAACAGCAAAAGTAGACCTTGGAAAACTGGGCGCACAATATGGTTATACTCTCGATGGGGGAGAAGCCGGTTCATTGGAAGATGAAACTTTCAGTGCAGATGGCGTGCAGCTGATCATCAGGGGTGTGATTACCCATCCGGGTTATGCCAAAGGAAAAATGATCAATGCATTGAAACTGGCTGCGGAGGTTCTTGCATCTTTGCCCGGAGCAGAGCTTTCTCCTGAAACAACCGAAGGCAAACAGGGATTCATTCATCCTGTAAGAGTTGATGGTATTGCGGAGAAGGCGACAATCGATTTTATCATCAGGGATTTTGTCACGGACGGACTGAAAAAGAAAGAGGATTTGCTGTTAAGTCTTGTTGAAATGGTAATGGAGAAATATCCTGCGGCTTCTTTCGAATTTAAGGTTACCGAACAATACCGTAATATGAAAGAAGTACTGGATAAAAATCCGCAGGTTGTTGATTTCGCAAAGCAGGCCATCAGCCGTGCGGGACTTACATTGAAAATGGAAAGCATTCGTGGTGGCACGGATGGAAGCCGTTTATCCTTTATGGGACTGCCTTGTCCAAATTTATTTGCGGGTGAGCATGCCATACATTCCAGGCTGGAATTTATCAGTGTACAGGATATGAATAAAGCCGTGGAAACGATTGTTCATCTCGCATGCATCTGGGAGGAGAACGGAGTTTAGAAACCGAGCATATATGGCTGGTATAACCGCTTTTCTTCAACCTCAATCTTAACTTAACCTCAATAGATCATTACTCATTAGCTAATTCCTAATCCCTATCTTTAGCTGGCAACTAAAACCTAATTATTATGTTTTTTTTACAAGCAGAGTCTTACGGGGTCATCAATTTTCTCAAGGACTTCTGGTGGCTTATCCTCATTCTCCTCATCATTTTCAGTGGTCTTTTTACAGTGAACCAGGGTTATGTGGGTGTAGTAACCATGTTTGGCAAATACCGTCGTGCAGCAAGACCGGGATTGAATTTCAAGCTTCCCTTCCTCGAGCAGGTCATGAAAAAAATATCTGTTCAAAACCGTTCGGTTGAAATGGAATTCCAGGCAGTAACGATCGACCAGGCAAACGTATATTTTAAAAGTATGTTGCTTTATTCTGTGCAGAATACAGACGAAGAAACTATTAAAAAAGTCGCGTTTGTTTTTATCAGCGACCGCGACCTGATGCA
>JBJMLW010000294.1:0-16157 GCA_045805105.1 Flavisolibacter sp.
CATGCAAATAATTTCCCTGAACAAGTGAGAATGCTGGAATCGTGAAACGTGAAACGTCAAACGTGAAACGTGAATGGATCTTGCGAACCTAAGAATCTTTACCGGTATAAAACTTCAGGTTTTACTTTTCACGTTTGACGTTTCACGTTTCAGGTCATTGCCACGAAAACTCCTCAGCCTTTGGCATATTTTCAAAACCATCCGCAACAACTGAAGGCGGCGATGCCAGTTTTCTTTTTACCACATCAATCCATGCACCATCAACGGTGAGGATAGCACATGGGGAACCATCATTTTTTAGAATCTGGTGACGTATGCTCCATCTTGAAAAGTCTTTTCTTGCCTGCAGTAGTGAAAGGTTTATGATAATAACATCAGAAAGCCTGATCTCTTTCCGGAAAACACATTCTTCACGGAACAGAATCGGACCAAACTGAAGCTGCTGCATCACAGGTGGTGTAATGCCCCATGCATTTAAAAATTCAACGCGGCAAAATGCACCCCAGTCATAATATACGGAATGTCTTACATGGAAATTCGGATCAAGGTCTGCCCACCGGACCTGTACCGTTCTTGAAAAATCACTCATGTATTTAACCTTTTTTTCAATGATAAAAATCCACCTGCTGCAACGGTGCACAACAGGAAATTACAGATCCATAATACAGGAAAGCCCCAGAATTTCTGAATAACCGCGGCATATGTCGGTGCTAAAGTAATGGCAAGCGAAAATGACATTGTATACACTGCAGCATATTGTCCCCTGTTTCTTTCTGTACTTCTGTTGACCCAGAAATGATTCATGAATGGGAACAGGAACATTTCGCCAAATGTAACAATCATCATACTGGCAAGAGCAAGAAGAAGAACAGAAGAAATGTTCAGCACCAGGAATGAAAATCCTATAAGGAATGCACCCATAACCAGGTATCGGGCAGGATGTCCGCGCTTTTCAAGTTTATAAACCAGAACCATTTCGGTTACTGCAATGATCAAACCATTTAAAGCAAGGATAAAACCAGTAGTGGCTTTACTGAAATGGAGAACGTTTTTGTAATAAACAGGCAGGATCGTGAACATCTGGAAAAAACAAAGTCCAACAAGAAAAATACACAACATTCCTGTTAGAAAAATTGAATCGCGGTAAGCAGATTGTGAAGGTTCTTCAAAATGATTCTTTTTTTTCACTCCATGTGTTGCCCGGTAAGGCAAAAAGATCATATACAATACAGTTGCCGCTATGATGCACGTGAGACCATCAGCCCAGAATAAAAGTGAATAACTTTTATTTGCAAGCAGCCCTCCTACAGCTGGTCCGATCCCCCATCCGAGATTAATGGCAAGACGGTTGAGTGAATACGATCGTGTACGACTTGAATCATCACTGAATGCAGCTATAGCGGCGGAGTTGGCCGGACGAAAAGCTTCACCAAGTGTGCTCAGAATAAAAATGCAACAAGTGATCTGCACCAGGGTTTGCATTTGCCCAAGGATGATGAAAAGAATTCCATTCAACATTAAACTCAATACCTGAACAGGGAAGTGTCCGAACCTGTCTGTAAGGTATCCGCCAATTAAACCACCCAGAATTGCACCTGTTCCAAAGGCGCCCATCACAAAACCAGCCTGTCCCAGTGTATATCCTTTTTCCAATAGATATACTGTAAGAAAAGGAATGACCATGGTACCGCTGCGGTTGATAAAAATTACAAGGGAAAGCCACCAGATCGGCCTGGAAAGTCCGCTATAGGCATTCCGGTATAACTGCAGCGAAGTTTGAAGCATCTGCTAAATTAATTGATCGTTCACATCCATTTGGTGTGCGTTGGCTATTTTTGCGGCTAATCTTCAATTATGAAAAAATATTTTCTGACAGGAGTTTTGTTTTTGACATTGGCGAATATTCATGCGCAAAAAACAACTCCGAAAAAAACCGTACCTGTAAAACCAGTTCCTGCCAAAACAAGCGCGGCAGCTCCTGCATTGAAAACACAAACTGATTCCCTTAGTTATGCGATTGGCCTTAGCGTAGCCAATTTTTACAAGCAACAGGGAATGGGAAAACTCAATACGAACATTCTTGCAAAAGCATGCAATGATGTTCTTTCAAATAATAAAGTATTGCTTACAGAAGACCAGGCGAATTTGTTGCTGATGTGTCATTCTAACCCGCAGCTTTGTGAAAATGTAAAAACCGGTGAAAATTATCTTGCTCAGAATAAAAAGAATAGTAAAATACAGTCAACACCATCAGGAATCCAGTATGAGGTTATCACAACCGGTACGGGAATCAAGCCTGCAGCAACAGATACCGTAACGGTTAATTATAAAGGTTCTTTACTGAACGGAACTGAATTTGATAATTCATATACAAGGGGATCGCCCGCTACTTTTGCGTTGAATGCTGTTATACGCGGCTGGACTGAAGCGTTACAACTCATGCCGGTTGGATCGAAGTATAAACTTTACATTCCTTACCAGTTAGCATACGGTTTGAATGACAACGGACCTATTCCTGGTGGATCATTGCTTGTATTTGAAGGTGAATTGCTGGATGTTAAAAAAGCCAAGTAGACAGTAGACCATAGACCATAGACCATGGTCTATGGTCTATTGTCTATTGTCTATAATCTATTGTCTGATCACGCATACTGTTCAATCTGCTCCTGCGCAAGCCGAAGGGCTTTACTGAATTGTTCTTTTTCTGTAAGGTTGGTATTATCAAGCAGGATGGCGTCATCTGCCTGGCGAAGCGGACTTACCTCCCGGTGAGAGTCTATGTAATCACGCATCTCCAGATTTGCCTTTACTTCATCGATAGTGATGTTGGGATTTTTTTCATACAGTTCGTGAAACCTTCTTTCCACACGAACCCTGTTATCAGCCGTCATGAATATTTTTAATTCCGCATCTGGAAAAACAACAGTACCAATATCGCGGCCATCCATGATGATGCCCCGTCCCTTTCCCATTTTCTGCTGCTGTGCTACAGCATATTTCCGCACTTCTTTTATCGCGGCCACGTCACTTACCTTTTCCGCAATTACAAGATCACGAATTACATATTCAACATTTTCTCCGTTGAGATACATTTCAGAAGATTCACTTTTTGCATTGTACCTGAATTCAAGGGATATTTCTTTCAATGCGTGCTTTACCGCATTGGTATCTGTCCAGTCTATATGGTTACGCAAAAAATAAAGTGTTATAGCACGGTACATGGCACCGCTATCAACATAAATGTAACCGAGCGCCTTAGCGAGTTGTTTGGCCAGCGTGCTTTTACCGCACGACGACCATCCATCTATTGTTATAATTATCTTCTTCATGAATTCCTTTCTGCCTCCATCCGAGGCACCTTGCAAAAATGCCAACTATAAGTGAGTTTGCAAAATTGGAGGAAGGATGATGGTTCATGGGAAATGGACCATGGACCATGGACGATAGACCATAGTAATTTCACTATAGTATATGGTCTATCATCAAATAAAAAAGGCTACCCTGTTCGGATAGCCTTCATTTATTTTTTTTATATGTTAAGCCTTCGACTTTTCTTCAACGCTTTTCTTGAGAGAAAAGGTCAGCTTGCCATTATCCTTATCAAGATCGGCTTCAAGTACATCACCGGTTTTGATATTCATATTCAGGATTTCTTCAGCCAGCGGATCTTCCAGGTATTTCTGGATGGCACGGTGCAAAGGCCTTGCACCAAATTGTGCATCATAGCCTTTATCTGCGATGAAACTTTTCGCACCTTCTGTCAGCTCCAGGCTGAACCCGAGGTTTACGAGGCGCTTCATTACACCTTTCATCAGAATATCAATGATCTCGAATATATTTTCCTTGGTGAGTGCATTGAATATGATCACATCATCAATCCTGTTAAGAAATTCAGGTGAAAATGTACGCTTCAATGCCTTTTCAATAACAGCTTTATTATTTTCATCAGCATTCTGCGAACGTGAAGCAGTTGCGAATCCAACTCCTTCTCCGAAATCTTTCAACTGGCGAACACCGATATTGGATGTCATGATGATCAGTGAATTCTTGAAATCCACTTTTCTTCCAAGACCATCTGTAAGTTGTCCGTCATCAAGAACCTGCAGCAGGATGTTGTAAATATCAGGATGTGCTTTTTCAATTTCATCCAGAAGAATCACACTGTAAGGTTTCCTGCGTACTTTTTCAGTAAGTTGTCCACCCTCTTCATATCCAACATATCCGGGAGGCGCACCTATCAGTCGTGATACTGTGAATTTTTCCATGTATTCACTCATATCTATCCTGATCAATGCATCTTCACTGTCAAACATATGACGGGCAAGTGCGCGTGCAAGTTCTGTTTTACCTACACCTGTTGGTCCAAGGAAAATAAATGTTCCAATTGGTTTTTTCGGATCCTTTAAACCAACACGGTTACGCTGGATAGCTTTTACAACTTTCTGGATGGCTTCATCCTGGCCCACAACCATGGCCTTCATTTCATCAGCCATCTTACGCAGTTTCTGTGTTTCAGCTTCCACCATTCTCTTCACGGGTATACCAGTCATCATGCTGATCACTTCTGCAATTTCTTCTTCTCCTATCGGATAGCGTTTGTGTTTGCTTTCCTCTTCCCATTGCGCCTTGGCTTTTTCAAGGTCTTCACCCAGGCGTTTTTCATTATCACGTAGTGCAGCAGCTTCTTCAAACTTCTGCGACTTCACCACACGATTTTTTTCAACCTTGATATCTTCGATCTTCTTTTCCAGTTCAAGAATGTTTTCAGGAACATTAATATTCTTGAGGTGCACTCTTGCTCCCACTTCATCCATTACATCAATTGCTTTGTCAGGAAGAAGACGGTCTGTGATATATCGATCGCTGAGCTTTACGCATGCATTGATCGCTTCATCATCATAATTTACATTATGGTAGTCTTCGTATTTTGATTTGATGTTGTTCAGGATTAAAATAGTATCGTCAACACTTGGCGGTTCCACCATAACTTTCTGAAAACGTCTGTCAAGTGCACCATCTTTTTCAATGTACATCCTGTATTCATCAAGCGTAGATGCACCAATGCACTGGAGTTCGCCCCGTGCAAGTGCAGGCTTGAAGATATTCGATGCATCGAGGGAACCGGAAGCGCCACCCGCGCCAACAATCGTATGGATCTCATCGATGAAGAGGATCACGTCACGATTCTTTTCCAGCTCGTTCATGATGGCTTTCATCCTTTCTTCAAACTGACCGCGGTATTTGGTTCCTGCAACAAGTGCAGCAAGGTCAAGAGAAATTACTCTCTTGTCGAATAGTACCCTGGAAACTTTGCGCTGCACAATGCGGAGTGCAAGTCCTTCCACGATTGCTGTTTTACCTACACCGGGTTCACCAATGAGGATCGGATTGTTTTTCTTACGTCTTGACAGGATCTGGGAAACTCTTTCGATTTCCTTTTCACGACCTACAATCGGGTCGAGCGTTCCTGTTTCTGCCAGTTTAGTGATGTCACGACCGAAGTTGTCTAAAACGGGTGTTTTGCTTTTTGTTGCTCCACCCTGGCGTGCTTTTGACTGCGAGTATTTTTTTTCCTCGTCAAAGTCATCATCATTTTCTTCCTGGTATTCGGCACGGGGTTCATTGGATTTTACCATGCCTAATTCCTGTCTGAATAAATCGTAATCCACGTCGAATTGATTTAAGATTTGTGTTGCAATGTTTTCTTTGTTTTTGAGAATGGAGAGCATCAGGTGCTCAGTTTCTACTGTCGGACTCTTTAAAGCCTTTGCTTCGAGTACGGTTACACGAATCACTTTTTCAGCCTGCTTTGTAAGCGGAAGGCTGTTGATATTAGCAATGTTCTTACCAGTCTTGTCTTTTACCGCCAGTTCAATTTCTTTGCGCAATTCATACAGGTCAACATTAAAGCTCTTCAAAATTCGAATAGCTGTATTATCGCCCTCACGAATCAACCCCAGCAATAAATGCTCAGTCCCGATAAAATCATTACCTAACCTCAGGGCTTCTTCCCTGCTGAAGGAAATGATCTCTTTTACTTGTGAGGAAAAGTTATTATCCATTTGTTTTCTTGTGCTTTATACAATAATAAAAAATATTTTTTATCATACTGAGTTTCTAAATGTTAAGTCTTACGGTAACTTACGGCAATTTATATGGAAGTCAAAACTGATACCAAAGAAAAATTTCACGTCATCAGGGTGGAAACCCCGGAATTGTCTGCTAATATGGCAGCAGAATTGAACCGTAGGCTGGTTGCTGTGCTTAAAGATACAATAAAGAATGTTGTACTCAACCTTAGCAGGGTTGATACCATTTCCGAAGAAGCAGGTGAGGACCTGGTGAGGCTTCAGCAAAAATTTTATGAAGGTGGTGCCTCCTTTGTTATCTGTGAACTGACTTCTGAAACAGAAAAATTCCTCGATGAAAAAAACCTTCTTGAAATTATGAATACCACACCCACAGAAAGTGAAGCAGGTGATATTGTACAAATGGAAGAGATTGAAAGGGAATTGTTGGGAGGAGAGGAGTTTGAAGAATAATGAATAACGAATAACGAATATCGAATATCGAAGGCCATTCGTCCACTATGCGGGATTGCGATCCACGAAGCAAGATCATCTAAAAAGTACCGGACAATTCAGGCTCACTTAACTGAAAGTTGAAACGTAATTTTCAATTGAATGAACGAATCACTGCTAGGCCATATCCGGGAAAGACTTTCCATATCGACATTGTCTGCAAAGGGAGTTGGAGGCGGATCTATCAATGAAACATACCGGCTTGAAACTCCGGATGGCAGATTGTTCTGCAAGGTGAATTCCTCTTCAGCATTTCCGGGATTGTTTGCTTTGGAAAAATCCGGGCTGGAAGAACTGGCGAAACAAAAGTTGATCAGAACACCCGGGGTGATTGATTGCTTTGAATGGAACAGTTACCAGGTTCTGTTACTTGAATGGATCTCTGAGGGACATCGGTCAGATAAGTTCTGGAATTCTTTTGGTACCCAACTGGCGGCTCTTCACAAGATTACAAGAGACAAATATGGCGCACATGAAAATAATTATATGGGTAGTGTTCCGCAGGATAACAGTTCATCTTCTAACTGGTCAGACTTTCTGGAAAAACAAAGATTGATACCCATGATGTATTTGTGTTCCGACAAAAAATTACTTACAAAAAATCACCGGGAACAATTTCACAAAATCATTAAACATCTTCCCGAAATATTTGAATTATCCAACTGTCCATCTCTTCTGCACGGCGACCTATGGAGTGGAAATTTTATGTGTGATGAGAACAGCCAGCCTGTTTTGATTGATCCGGCTGTGTATTATGGACACCCGTCCGTTGACCTGGCAATGACAACACTCTTTGGTGGTTTCCATTCAATGTTTTATGAATCTTATCATTATATATCACCTTTCCCTTCCAATTACAGGGAACAATGGAAGGTCTGTAACCTTTATCCATTGCTGATTCATCTATATTTATTTGGATCAGGTTATCTCCGCCAGATTGAATCCATACTGAACGAATTCGACTAGTTAATTAACGGCCGCATAATACAAACATAATTGCGCTTAATTTTGAGCGCATGTTATCGGTAACGATATTGGGAAATAACTCTGCGGTTCCTGCTTTTAACCGTCACCCAACCAGCCAGGTGGTTACACATGATGGAAATACTTTCCTTGTCGATTGCGGCGAAGGCACACAGATCCAGATGATCAAATACAAGATCCGCAGAAGTAAAATTTCGCACATTTTTATTTCACACCTGCATGGTGACCATTATTTTGGACTCGTTGGATTGTTGAATACTTTCGGTTTACTTTCCCATAAACAGGAACTTCATGTATTTGGCCCAGCGCCTCTTCAACAGATCATTGAAATGCAAATGAATGTTGCTGAAACAGAACTGCCCTACCCCCTGTATTTCCATACACTAACAAAGCCGGAATTACTGGTAGACAATGACAGGATCAGGATAAGCTGTTTCCCAACAACACACCGGATAGAATGTTATGGTTTTCTTTTTGAAGAAAAAGAAGGAAAAAGAAAACTGCTGATAGACAGAGTGCGTAAACATAATATTCCCGTGTCATTTTATTCAAGCCTGCAGAATGGACTTGATTATATTACCCCTCGGGGGCAGATCATAAAGAATGATGAAGTAACCACATCACCGGAGCGCGGAAAAAAATATGCTTTCTGTGCAGATACCCGATATGATGAGAACATCATCCCGTATATCTATGGCGCGGATATGATTTATCATGAAACAACTTACCTCGATAACATGCGTGAAAAAGCGCTGGATCGTTTTCATAGTACCAGCAGGCAGGCCGGTGAAATTGCGCGTAAGGCAATGATAAAAAAATTACTCATCGGTCACTTCAGCTCGAAGTATAATGTACTGGACCAGTTTCAGCATGAAACAAGAGAAGTGTTTTCCAATTGCGAGCTGGCGAATGAAGGGGTGACGTATGAGATTCTTTGAACGTGAAACGTGAAACGTCAAACGTCAAACGTGAAACGTGAAACGTGAAACGTGTAACGGGATATAAGAAAAGAAATCAATTATGACGAAGGATGGATGTGAGGCCAATTGGGAAAGCTCAACAGGAAAAGAAAATTATTAAAAGCATTTATTTAATCAAAGGCGTTTTATAATAACAAGTCCGGTTCCTCATTCGGATTGCAGATAACCACCGGAATCTTTCACGTTTCACGTTTGACGTTTCACGTCTCAGGGCCGCAGCTTCACGACTTCATCAACCACCTTACAAACAGCGGGAACTCGGCCCTCCAGGTAGGTTCATTGTGTTTTCCTTCTGCGCGGATCACGGTTTCCATCTTTGCTTTTGAATGCCTGCGCATCTGGTCAAATACAGCGAGCATATCTGGAACCATGCTTTCACTCTCCTGCTGACCACCATAGAAATATATTTTTCCCTTAACCTTTTTTGCCTGTTTCGGATCGATGTTTTTCAGCTGCGGCGTGATCCAGAATGCCGGAGAAAAAACTCCAGCTACACCAAATACCTTGGGATATTTTAAAATGGCATAGAAGGATATCAGTCCGCCCATTGAACTACCAGCAATAAATGTGTTGTCTTCATCTTTTTTCGTGCGGTAATGCTTATCGATATAGGGCTTAAGTGTTTTTACCAGGAATTCAACATACTGTTCACCCTCACCTTTACCATATTTAGGCATATCGTATGGAGAGTATTCATTAATCCTTGTTGCAGCACCATTGTCTATTCCCACAACAATCATTTCAGCACCTTCCCTTCCAAGAGAATCAAGTGCTTCATCAACGCCCCATTCTCCGAATGCTGATGTGGCTTCATCAAAAAGATTCTGGCCATCATGCATGTACATTACCGGATATTTTTTTCCGGATGAGGTATAACCTTCGGGAAGATAAATCCACACGCGACGATGTCTTCCCAACTGAGGCATATAAAAAGACGTATCAATAACATGAACATTAGGGCTCGCTGTACTCTGTTTGGGCTTCTTCGGGAAATGATCTGCCCAGTGTTCTATTTCCACTTCAATTGTAGTATCACTGTTTACCACAACTCTCCTATTATTATTGGGAAAACCTCCATCAGCTGATTCCACCTGTTCCCAGCTGCCTTCTGTAAACTTGTATTCAAACATGCCCTTCCCCAAGACAATTGTAATGCCGGGTTTGTTCTGAATGGTTCCAAGAACCATTTTTTCATCTTTTGGATTCCAGTTATTGAAGGAACCTACCAGATAAATCTTATCGGATGACTGGTTGTAAAGTGGGAGTTTATTAATGATGAATGTTACCTTATACTGAGCAAAAATTGAAAAGCCGGACAGAATCCAGCTAATACAAAAAATAAATCTGGTCCGGTTTCTCATATCATTTTATTGACGCCAGGTAGTCCTTTACCTGCTTCGTAATGGTAGCACTGAGTGGAACGAGAGGAAGCCGAAGCTCATTTTGAATGATGCCTGATAGATTTAAAAATGCTTTTACGCCAGCGGGATTGTTTTCTGCAAACATCAGGTCATATCCGCGCAATAACCGGTTATTCAATCCGCGTGCAGTGGTGAAATCATCATTAAGGGCTGCTTCAACCATGGCAGAAACGTCTTTCGGAAATGCATTTGCAGCAACACTGATTAAACCGCGCATGCCACAGGCTATTTGTCCAAGTGCCAGGTTATCATCACCACTGACCACAAGAAAATCCTGGGGCTTGTCGCGCAGGATCTGCATACACTGATTCATGTTGCCACTGGCTTCCTTAATTCCATTAATATTGCTGCAATCATTTGCCAGGCGAATGGTAGTTTCCGCTGAAATATTACTTCCTGTTCTTCCGGGAACATTATATAAAAGTATGGGCTTTGCTGTTGCAGCTGATAATGATTTATAATGCTGGTAAATTCCTTCCTGCGAAGGTTTGTTGTAGTATGGACTTGCAGAAAGAATGGCTGCAGCATTTGCAAGAGGAAAGTTTTCAATGTCGCTGATCACTTCCTGCGTGTTATTACCACCTATACCGACAACCACGGGTACTCTTCCTGCTACGCCATCATAAGTGGCTTCAATAATAGAAATTTTTTCATCCTTAGTGAGAACGGGTGTTTCTCCTGTAGTTCCCAATGTAACAACATAGTTAACACCTTCTTCAATGACAAAATTGATCAAGCGTTTCAATGCATCAAAATCTACTGATTTGTCTGCCGCAAAAGGTGTAATCAATGCTACGCCTGTTCCTTTTAACTGATCCCTTAATGACATATTATACCCCCATCCCCTAAAGGGGAGTTTCTATCCCCTTCCCATAAAGGAGGGCTTGTTAAATACTTTAATTTCTAAATTCATTTTTTATTTCCCGCTCTCTCTTGCATGATTTTCCACTTCATTCGATAATCCGTGCCTGCAAGCTCGCAACGATATGAGACATTTCTTTATGTGTTCTATTCATGCCTGTTCTATTATTTCCTATTATTTGCCAGTAGCAAATATCTTCAGGCTCTTACTTCGTTATTCGTTATTCGATATTCGATATTCGATATTCACCGTTCCATTATTCTCACTTCCTTTTTCTTCATTATCCAATACCTGGCTGTTTTCCGAAGATTCATTGTAGAAATCATTTTTTCCCAGCTCTTCCCAGAATCCCATCTTTCCAAATTTTTCAATCCTGCGGTTGATACGGTCTTCCGCTGATACGCGTTTTAATTCGTGGAGCACGAGTATCAATTTTTCCTTTACGATGTCCGCAGCTTCCTGGTAATCCCAGTGTGCGCCACCTGCCGGTTCCGGTATGATATCATCTACCAGTCCAAAACCTTTCATATAAGTAGCTGTTAGCTTTAATTGTTCTGCTGCAATTTCTTTCTGCGCCCAGCTGCGCCACAAAATGGTACTGCAGTTTTCAGGAGAGATGACGGTATACCAGCTGTTTTCCATCATCAATACTCTGTCACCTACGCCAATACCAAGAGCTCCTCCGGATGCACCTTCACCAATGATGACACATATCACCGGAACCTTCAGACGGATCATTTCATAAATATTTCTTGCGATGGCTTCTCCTTGTCCCCTTTCTTCCGCTTCGAGCCCTGGATAAGCGCCTGGCGTATCAATGAGCGTGATGATTGGTTTATTGAATTTCTCTGCGAGCTTCATGAGGCGCAGTGCCTTGCGGTAGCCTTCCGGGTTAGCCATTCCGAAATTGCGAAGCTGTCGGGTTTTTGTATTGATGCCTTTTTGCTGGCCGATCATCATAACAGTCTGACCGTCGATCTGTGCAAACCCTCCTACCATGGCCTTATCATCCTTTACATTCCTGTCGCCAAACATCTCAACGAAATTGGTTGTCATCTTCTCAATGTACTTGAGTGTGTAAGGACGATCGGGGTGCCGGCTTAGCTGAACTTTTTGCCACGAGGTAAGATTTTGTGTAATCTGTTGCCTCCGCTCCAGTATCTGGGCATCCAGCTTTGAGATCATGTCTGAATAGTCGATCTTCTTGTGTTCTGCTGCATGCTTCAGCTTTTCTATTTCATCGATCAGGTCTTTGATCGGTTTTTCAAAATCCAGAAACTGTCTGTTTGCGTTTGAAGGCATAGGCAGGGTTGTGTGGTAAAATTATGGAAAAAGTCGTCAGTGGTCAGAAGGAAAGGGAATTCGGAATTGGGAATTCGGGAAAAGTCAAATCGATCAAAAAATAATTGATGATTTGTAATTGAGGCTATATTGATTTTTCTAAAATTATTCTTATCGGAATGGAATTAGAATACATACTGTGAAATTCCTGATTCCGAATTCCTTTTTATGCCGTAATCCGGAATTCCCTCGGCTGCGGAACTTTCGAACGAATGTGCCTGCGGAAAAGCCATAATTGTTTTACATCTGCAACCTGAAGAATTACTTGCGGATTGGTTTCTTCATTGTCGGAAATCAATACCCATTCGGTATCTGACTTCCTGTAAATTCTTTTGATCAGTAACTGATCGGAAGTATGAATGATATATACACAGAAATTGCGGATGTCGTGCCAGTCTTCAGAAGGCACCATTGTAGCAAGAACAACATCGCCGGCACTGAGTGTTGGTTCCATACTGTCGCCATCAATTTCAAAATAACGCCACACAGCACCAGCGGGATTTACACCCGGTGGCAAAGAATACTTTTCAAGTTTATCCATGTAATCCACCTGTTCGTATCCCTTTACATAACCTGCCTGCGCTTTTATTCCAACAAGTTCCACCTGGAATTCCAAAGCCTGGTTCTTTTGTTCGCGGCGTTGAAGATGGTAAGGCATTGCCGGTTTCCGTGGTATGCCAAAGAATTCAACATCTTCGATATTTTGTGAATTATTTTCACTTTTGCGTTCATGAAGAAACTGTTTCACCAGGGCAGACGTAGCCTTACTTACTCCTGTTTTACCTTTTTCCATTTTATTCACTAATTCTCTTGTAATTCCAAGTAAATCGGCAAATTCCTGCTGCGTCAGGTTATGTAACTGCCTGATTTCCTTAATGTTTATTATGGATTTCATTTTGTTAAGCAAATGTGAATAAATTTGTGAAAATAATGTGGATAAAGTGAATATTCTTAACTTTATGCCACAAATTTAGTGCAAAAATTCACAATTCCAAGCAATGAATAAATCAACGAAAGATTTCAGCTTCTATTACCCGCTTAAACACAAAGTGGTTCGTGACCTGAAAATTGTAACCGAACATATCGGCGACCTGGAAGTTCATGGTATAGGTTATTTCGATCCGTCGGCTTCTGCGCTGGATATTTTTGACCGTTATGCAGTAGACATAGATTTTATCAAATGGAATGGTACTGACATCAAACCGGTTTTGGAAATAACCGGAACAGTAGAAGAAATCACTGAAGCTGCCATAAGATTTTTTGCGGAAGACTTTGAGCGCGAGCATAAGAATGCAGCATAAGAAGCTGCAAGCTGCAAGCCTCGAGCAGTAAGACTTAAAAAGAAGATTCATCGGGTTTCTGTGGATAGTAGAGGGATAACTTAATCTGTGAAATCCGGTAATCCTTATATAAATAAATCATCATCAAATTATTTAATCTGTGTTATTAAGAAAAGCAACTAGAAAAAAAGCAAAGATCCGTCTCGGGCTTTCATCTGTATCGGGCGGAGGAAAAACATACAGTGCCATCCTTATCGCAAAAGGATTGTGCGGCGACCTTGGAAGAGTAGCCATCATTGATACCGAAAACGGAAGTGCTGACCTGTATGCGCACCTCGGGAACTTCAATGTATTACCATTGACTGCTCCGTTTACACCTGAACGTTATATAGAAGCGATCCGTACCTGTGAACAGGCGGGAATGGAAGTGATCATCATTGATTCTATCTCGCACGAATGGGATGGTAAGGGCGGATGTCTCGAAATTGTTGAATCACTTGGTGGCAAATACCAGGACTGGGCAAAGGTGACACCACGCCACCAGGCATTTATTGAGTCCATTCTTCATAGTCCATCACACGTCATTACGACTGTTAGAAGAAAACAGGATGATGAACTGATCAAGGAAGGCAATAAGATAAAGGTTGAAAAAAGCGGGTTGCGTGAGATCACGCGTGACGGTTTTGAAAATGAACGGACCATCAACCTCGAAATGGATACGACGCATCATGCGCAGGCATCCAAGGACAGGACAAACCTGTTCATGGACAAACCATCTTTTATTCCCAATGAAAAAACAGGTGAGCTGATTGCACGCTGGTGTGAACTGGGTGAAGAAGATTTCAATCATGTAAAGCCCGGGGGTGAATGGTACAAGCAGGTCGAAAACTGTACAACGCACCGTGAGCTGGTTGATTTATACCAGAAAAACAAATCTGATGTGGATGCAAATCCTTTGTTACAACAACTCATTGCACACCGCAGAAACAGGATCAATGAAAAAACAAGAACAGCAGCATAAGATAACCTCCTTTGAAAAACCTTTGGATCCGCTGGTATTATCCGACGGATCCTTGTCTCCTGTTTTCAAATCAGGCCTTCGCAAAAAAGACATTGCGAACCTGGTGGAGCGTGCAGTGGAACACACGCTTGAAGAAGGAAATGTTTTTCAGGCAGCTGAAGCACTTGCAGCCATGGAGGAATTTGCAAAGAATTTGAGGAAGGATGAAAGATATATTCAATACCTCCGCGATGAACTTGCAAAACACCATGGACGTTACCAGGGAAATTCCGGTTCAAAGATTGAAATATGTGAAGCAGGAGTTACGTATGATTATTCATCCAGCGGAGAATGGCGCGTGCTGGATGAAGAAATAAAATTATTGACAGAAAGAAAAAAGGCAGTGGAAGAGAAGTTGAGAAAGATCGCACCAGGAAAAATGATCGTAGATGAAGAAACAGGCGAGATTACCGAAGCACCTTTAAAGCGTTCGGTTTCCACCTACAGGATCACACTTGCCAGATAAATCAACCTACTAAAATGGTAAAAACATTATTGCAGGAATGTAAGGATATTATCAGGGACCTCGTTGGTAACGAGTACCTGTATTTTGATCATGCAGTAGAAATTAAAATCACACCGCATAGTCATCCATTGATGATATGGGCAGTTGCTGTTAGTCCGTTGCCAAAAGATGAACTGTATGTGATGGAGAGCAATGAAGAATGGCACCGGTTGTCAGTGGATGACCAGAATGCATCATTGATGGCGGGAAGTTTGTACCAGCGGTTAAATGTCATGCGCATCAATTACGCAAAAGCAAGCTAATGGAAAAAGAAAATTATATGCCGTTGCAGGCTGTGGTAATCCCGCAGATGCCTGAGATGAAGAAAGGAAAAAAACATTTTACCCGATCTCTGGAATACGACCTGATAGCATCTCTCGCCTTTCATAAATATGCCACAAAAGAAGGAGCCGACTTTGAACAGCTGCTTGCCATTCCATTAAAAGACAGGATTCCCGGATTAATAATTGAATATGGTGTAAAAAGAATGCACCAGTTAATCCGCACCATGCTTCATGAATTCTGCAGTTCAATTCAACTTCCCAAAAGCAAAAAGCTCACTGAAACAAAAACTTCAGTCTGTTCCTGCGACCTGATGCTGGCTGCACAGGAAGACCATCTGAGCCTGGAAGACCTGATTGTTTTTTTTGAATTTTCACGTTCCGGAAATTATGGGAAATTCAAATCTGTGCTTACTCATTTTTCCATCATGGAAAAACTTGAAACTTACCGCCAGCAGCGGTATGAAAAATATATCAGTCTGAAAGAACAAAAAGAAACTGCACAAAAATCTGAAGGTCCGGCAGACAGAGTAAGCCCCGAACCCACCAGCGTAAAAGATTTATTTGAAAAGCAGGGTGCGAAGATTGTTCCGTTTAAGAAGATCAGCTGAGAAATAAGCTACGAGCTGCGCGCTTCGCGTGAGTTCGAATATGGAATATTAAATATTGGAATAATCATCTGTTAAGAATATGTAGCTTAAGAAGTAACGAGAAACCTGCTTCAATTTTCTTTGGGTGGAACCTGATTCTCCCCTATTTTTGCAACCCCTAGGAATTAGCGGATGGATCGGTAGTTCAGTTGGTTAGAATGCCGCCCTGTCACGGCGGAGGTCGCGGGTTCGAGTCCCGTCCGGTCCGCAAA
>JBJMLW010000295.1:0-3609 GCA_045805105.1 Flavisolibacter sp.
TTTATAGACCGCCACACAGGCGCTAAAGCTCAAAGCCGAAAAAGTGGGGTCCACTATAAACGGTGAAATCTCTGTGGACTGCCGACTGTGAAGAGCGGACTTGCAAACCTTAACACCTCCTGCTTCTCCATTAGCGAGCCAGTCCTTAAATTTGCGCAAACGGGTATATGAAATTTGAAAAGATCCATAATAAAGGACAGGCGCAGCTTTTTCAGAATCCTGCCCTTGAATTTCTGACAAAGACCCATCCACTCGTGATCTGGGGAATTTACCTTCCGGTTGTGATTGGCTTTCCATATTATGCGATTACAAAATTTCAATTCGGTGCACCCCGGATTGCCTTTCTTTTTGTATCCGGAATGCTTTTCTGGACTTTATTTGAATATATCATGCACCGGTGGGCCTTTCACATGGTTGCAGAAAGTGAACGAGCGCAGAAAATCATTTATGTGATGCATGGCAATCACCATCATTTTCCGCGCGACAAGGAAAGGCTGTTTATGCCGCCTGTTCCGAGCCTGATCATAGCATCTATCATTTTTTCGCTGATGTTCCTTTGCATGGGACAAAATGCGATTGTATTTTTTCCGGGGTTCATGCTTGGCTACCTGATGTACGGCACGATGCATTTTGCCATTCACGCATGGAACCCTCCTTTCAAATGGATGAAACCTCTCTGGCGCAATCACCATCTTCATCATTATAAAGACGATCATAAAGGATTTGGTGTTAGTACAACTATCTGGGACCGGGCCTTCGGTACCATGTTCGACCTGAAGAAGGAAAAGGAAGACAAGGAGAAGGTGAAAGAATTAATGTATTGAAAGAAGCGGCGCGCTTCGAGCTACGCACTGCGCGCAATGGAATAGGTAAAATTTTCTAATTCATATTTTTAAGCTGTGACAGAAGTTTGGTCTGATAATTTTAAACGACCATGCTCGAAGCGCATAGCACGCAGCTAGAAGCTTTCTTATGGGTCAGAAGAAATTAGTCCGATTTGCGGAGCTGGAAACATTTTCCAATGTTTTGCAATACCCGGTTGCAATGGCAGGAACCTGGTTTGAATTTTTCGGCAACCGCAATCCCATTGTTCTTGAACTTGCATGCGGCAAAGGCGAATACTGCATAGGGCTTGCGCAAATCTTTCCGAACAAAAATTTTATTGGAATCGATCAGAAAGGAAACCGGCTGTGGGTAGGTGCAAAAAAAGCACTGCAGCATTTTTTGAAAAATGTAGGTTTCCTGCGAATACAGATTGACCGGATCACAGAATTTTTTTCTAATGAAGAAGTAGATGAAATCTGGATTACGTTCCCCGATCCACAGCTTCGCATTTCGAAATCGAAAAAAAGACTGACACATCCAAAATTTTTGCGACTGTATTACGAGATACTCAAACCAGGTGGAAGGATCCATTTGAAAACTGATAGTCCCGACCTGTATGAATTTACCCGGAAAGTAATAGACATGTACGGCTGTACAGTACATAAAGATTTTGATGATGTGTATGCGGAACCGGGTATTCCTAGAGAATTACATATCAAAACGCATTATGAAATGCTTGACATTGCGCAGAGTAAAAGGGTACACTACATCTGCTTTTCACTTCCGCATATCTTGCCATCAAAGGAAATGGATGCTACCTTACAGCAGTTTTTAAAAGATGAAGCAGGGTTTATCTGAAGACGACGATTATTATTTTAACGACAAGGGCCTGGTAGTTTTCACTGCCCAGTATCTTCTTGACAGAGGGTATTGCTGTGGAAACGGGTGTGTGAATTGTCCGTATGATTATAAAGCTGTTCCCGAACCTAAGAGGACTAAATTATTGGAGCAAAGAAAAAAAACAGGTGAAGAGAATAAGCCTTCGGCAGGCTAAGAGTGAAAAGTGAGAAAAGAGAATAAATTGTATCCGTTTCAATTTTCTGTTTTATCTCCTGGCTGTAAAACAACATTGCTAAGTGCTAAAGGAGAAAAAGAAGAATCTTAATTTCGTTTTCTTTTATCTTCTAACTTTAGACAACCTTACTATGGGCTAAAAGAGTAAAGGAGAAATGCAAAAAGACAAATTGACTCTTTATCTCTTTTTCTCCATCTTCCTTTAGCCAAAATTTATTTTACCTCGCAGCAATGAAACCAGAATCACTAAGAAAAGTTACACCTTCAGGTAAATCAGATGACACCTTCTTTGAACTGGTATTTGATGTTGTAAGAATGATTCCGAAAGGGAGAGTAACATCATATGGTGCAGTAGCTGCCGCTTTGGGTGCAAAGATGTCGGCACGCATGGTGGGATGGGCCATGAACAGTGCGCATCGTGTTAAGCCCAAAGTTCCTGCACACCGTGTAGTGAATCGTGCAGGTTTGTTATCAGGCAAGATGCATTTCGAAACACCCGAAAAAATGCAGGAACTACTGGAGAAGGAAGGAATAAAAGTTGTTGATGACCAGGTTCAGAATTTCAATAAAATTTTCTGGGATCCTTCAAAGGAATTATCCATTTAACTTTTGAACCACGAAATATTATGTTGAATGTTAGATGTTGAATGTTGAATGTCGGTAGGATTTAAAATTATTATCTAATTGATTTCATAAACATCCTGGCATGATACCAATAATCGTCTGTCATACAACATTCAACATACAACATACAACATAATTCAATGACTACTCATGCATTTCGTTTAAACCCAGGGCAGGATTTGAAAAAAGAAATTGAAATTTATGTGAGGAATAAAAATATATTGGCAGGATGGATCTCTACATGTGTGGGAAGCCTTACAACATATAACATACGTTTTGCCAATCAGCCAGGTGGTAGCAAAGGTTCAGGTCATTTCGAGATCATTAGTTTAACAGGAACAGTTTCGTTGAATGGTTCTCACCTTCATATCGGTATCAGCGATAACAATGGCAAAACCTTAGGTGGCCATCTTCTGGAAGAAAATATTATTTATACTACTGCAGAAATTGTTATCAGCGAATTAAAGGATCATGTGTTTACGAGGGAGTATGATGAGACAACTTCATTTAATGAATTACAAATTATATTAAGGGATTAGGAATTGGGAATTCGGAGTCTTACTAAAATCGAATCAACTATAATAAAGTAGAAAAATAAACTTAATCATAAAGTTATTACCTAATCTCTAATCCCAACTCCCTAATAATATGGACTAATCAAAAAATACACTACCGGTCCTGTTACTGCTACATAAAACCACATTGGCCAGGTAATCTTTGCCAGTTTTCTGTGCGCTTCGTTTTCATTGATCAGTGCGCGATATGCAGTAAATAAAATAAACGGCAAAACAATTCCTGCAAGTAATATATGTGTACCGAGCAGGGAATAATAAATATAACGCAGGGAACCAGCTGTTGCTTTCTCATCTTCACTCAAAACACCATTGTGATCGATGTCGCCGAAACGTGCTTCTCCTGCCAGAAGATGGTGACAGATATAACTTAACAGAAAAAGAACTGAAAGGAACATTGCAGTCAGCATGATCTTCCGGTGAATGATATATTTTTTTCTTTTAGCCGTGGTGATGCCTGCAACAAGCAGCACCGCAACAATTGTATTGATGACAGCATTGGCTTTTGCAAAAA
>JBJMLW010000296.1:0-3106 GCA_045805105.1 Flavisolibacter sp.
CAAATTTCTGTGCAGGAAGCGATGTCATTCGTCTTACGGCTTCTTCAAGTGTAATAATTTTTTTATCTCTCACATATGTTGCCAGGACTCTTGCATTGGTTCCATAGCCACGCGGATGCGGAGCACCCTGTCCAAATATCCGGATCGACGCATCAGATGCAAACATGTTAAAAGGATAACGCATGATGCGTTCTACATCCTCATCACCCATACCGTGAAAAACCATACCCGCTCCTCCCTTCTGCATCATATCCATTACCGTTTCGGTTTCATAGCGTGCTTTATGCTTACGCTCCATCATCAGATTCACCTGTTCAATACTTTTGCCATTAAATGTTGTATCAGCTTTGTAGTAAGCAACAACAGGGTAACTGAAGTGCTTCAGCTTTCTTTTTTTAAGCTTCGCGAGCATATACTTTGTTACATATTTCCGCACTTCAGGTCTTTGTAATCTTGCATTGATAGAATCCTGGCCATCAGAAAGAATTTCATCAGGCAATAATGTACTTAGTGAAGTACTACTTGCAGTGTAGGGATATTGATCAATGGTTACATCAAGTCCTTCCTGCCTCGCCTTTTCTATCATTGCTACGGTTTCCCGGCTTCGTCCCCAATTCTGCTGACCGCTTAATTTGAAATGTGAAATCTCAACCGGCATATTGCCTTCCCTCCCGATTAATAGTGCTTCATTGATAGCTTCCACAACACTGTCACCTTCATCCCGCATGTGTGATGCATAAACACCATTATACATGGAAGCTGTTTTTGCAAGAGCCACAACTTCGTCTGTTGATGAGTAGGTTCCAGGAATATAAATCAGGCCTGTACTGAAACCTACAGCGCCGTCTTTCATTCCCTGTTCAACCAGTGCTTTCATCTTCTGCAATTCTTCATCAGTGGGTAGCCGGTTTGCAGTTCCCATCACTGCTTTACGAACGTCATTATGGCCGATAAGGGAAGCAACGTTAATGGATAACCGTACAGAATCAATCCTGTGGAAATAAAGACCAATATCAACATTGGAAGCACCGCAATTACCGGTGACAACAGTTGTAACACCATCGAGTATAAAATTATCCGCTGTCGGATTCTTCATCTCATCGCCTTCGATATGTGTATGCACATCAATAAAACCCGGACAAACAATTTTTCCCCCGGCATCAATTATTTTAGTTGCAGTTATACCTGCCAGTTTTCCTATTTTGATGATCCTGCCGTTTTTAATGGCTACATCACCATAGTACCATGAATTTCCTGTTCCGTCAAGAATTCTTCCGTTTCTGATAAGAATGTCGGCGGTTGATTGAGCGAAAATCTGGAATGCAGACAATAGAAAAGCAAGTAATAGTGAGATAAATTTCATGGGATAAAAATAAGATCGAATCACGGATCTGTGATCTGCGAATTTGGGTCTATTATCTGTGATGTGGTTCCTTTCTCGTTATCACAAATCAAAGATCTGAGATCACCAATTCAAACATCTTTCCGGGTGGTATAGAAATTGCTCGTGAGGATACAACACAAATTCAATTTATGAACAGAAGGACATTCATCCCGGTACTGCTGATTGTAGCCGTTGCATCTCTTGCATACGCCATTTACAGGTCAACAACCGATACAGTTACACAAATGGAAAATGGCCGCCAGATAGTTTACGGCCAACCCATGCATGGACTTATGCTTGGTCTGTGCATCTTTGCAGGGTTCTGTGTATTTGGAGCTGTCTGGTTGATGGATAAACCTGATGTGCGTACCGAAGAACGTGTTGCCCTAAGCAAAAGAACGCTTAATACCTGATCATTCACCACTCCCTTTTTCGCCAACAAACCAATGCTCTTTATTTCTGAAGAGGACATTAAATGTGGTGAGCGTTCCGTAGATCCTGGTAATATATTGCTGGAGATTTACTTTGTCTTCATCAGTAAGTTTCTTGTGCGCGTTGATCTGCTGTTCCATTACCCTCAGGCGGTCGCGTAGCATGACGATCTTATGAAAAAAATCTTCAACAGGAATTTCTTTTGGCTTGAGCGACTTATCAGCGGGCTGAATGATCAATTTACCACCCATCCAACGGTCACCCAGCCTTACAACATCACTTACCCCATTCCATAACTGTAGAATTTTCAAAAGAGATTTTTCAACATCTGAATGTGTTTCAATTTCTGCTGAAACATTTTCAGGGATTATTTCTTCAAGGTGACTATCATTTTTATCAATTTCTTTAGTTCCGTGATTGATAAATGCAATTAAATAGGTGGCATATTTTACGCCTACTATTACCCCCGGCCCGTGCTGCGTGTGTTGAAGACGCGTCCCAATACCCAAATTCAGTTGATCCATAATTTCATTTTAATTTATTTCACGCTGAGTCGCGGAGAATACAGAATCATAACCCAGGTTTTCTCCGTGTTTGCATGAAACCTTTCTCATTAATCATTCAGCGCCTGGTAAACAAGAACCTTGAATTTACTGGCAGCATCTCCATCGGTGCTTCCCCAGATTTGCCTGTAAATGATCCCGATTAATTTTTCTTTTGGATCAGCCCAGTAGGTGGTTGCAAATGCACCACCCCATTCAAATACACCTTCCGGTGTAGGAAGCAGGCTGCTTCCTTTTTCTGTTGTGATGCCAAAACCAAGTCCGAATTTATTTGCACCAAAAGCCAGATCACCGATCTGGTTCATTGTCATCATGCGCACAGTATTTCTCGAAAGCAAACGTTTTCCATTGTATTCTCCGCCATTGAGAATCATCTGGAGAAAGATTGCATAATCAAGTGCTGTAGAAGATAGACCCGCTCCCCCGGAATAATAAGTACCCGGGTGTTTAGGGTATTCAACAATAAATTTTCCATTGAATTGGATTATTGCAGGCGCCTGTTGCAGCTTACCGTCAGCTTCCTGGTAAAGGTTTGCAAGCCGGTTATATTTTTCCTGAGGAAGATAAAAGTAAGTATCCTTCATCCCCAACTGATCAAATATTCTTGTTTTTAAAAATTTATCAAGCGACATTCCCGACATTAGTTCAACCAGGTAACCCAGTACATCAGTATTCAAACCATAAGTCCATTTTTCGCCCGGGTCGTGCATCAGGGGAAGCTTCCCGA
>JBJMLW010000297.1:0-3581 GCA_045805105.1 Flavisolibacter sp.
AAAGTAGCCACTGAGCCAAAATCTGAATAGTTTTCAAAACGAATAGCACCATCAAGTAACCATTGCCTTGTTGCATTTAATTCCGCGTCAACATAAATCCCGACATTGGAACGGTTATCAGTTACTACATCCGAGGGGCTAAAGCCCGGAAATCCCTGCGAACCTGAAGCAGGTGCTCTCAATGAATCAAACGAACCATCGCCCACGAGATTTTGATAGATAATTTCATCAGGATGATAATTGTGATAGGAACCTTCTTCACCTTTATAAATTTCATATCGTTCATACCTGTATTCAGCGCCGAACCCAAGATTCATTCCATGCGCTATAGTTTTAAAAGATTTGCTTATGTCAAGGTTTACTGTATTCTGCAGGAAATTAAAACCACCATCATCGTAATGATTGGGAGAAGATTGGCCTATCCGTGAAGCATTGAATGTTTTATCCCCGAAAAAATGAAAATCATTTCTTCCTAGTGTATTGCTTAGATCCAAATTCCAATCCGTGCGGGTAGTTTTTCTTATGCCTAATGCCAATGATGCATCTTGTACATGCGTCTGAATATGCGGGTTGTAATAAATTTCGCCATCATTGGCAGTACGTAAAATATCAGGTACATTAATTAAAGTACCATCCGGGGTTGCGGGGAAACGTTCGGGCCTTCCACTGTAATTACGTGTATAAGCAAAAGCATCAGATGCTTTGTAATTATATCCGCCAAAAGAATAGAAGCTGATCCCATAATTTGCAGCGGCTGGTATTTCCATATTGTACATAATACCTGCTGTAGTAAGCGATGCATCTCCAAAAGCTCTGCGGGATGTATTGATATAAGGCACCGCATTTTTCTCTGTCTGCCAGTTTGTAGTATCTGCCTGGCGATATGTTTTGCCTTGTGTCAGGAAATCAGCTGAAACATTAATAAAGCCCCCATGCTTTCCAATAGCAACACCATTGTTGACAGATAAAGTATATGTGCCGCCATCAATGGCATTACCAGAATAATATTGATTGCCTGCATTGAAATTTTTGCTGTTGTATTTATTATCATAATAACCGCTCCATCCTGTACTAATTGACCAATGGTTCACATTTTTTTTAAGAATGACATTGATAACTCCGGCCATAGCATCGGAACCATATTGTGCACTGGCACCATCCCGCAATATTTCTATTCGATCAACAGCAGATTCAGGAAAAGCATTCAGATCAACGCCGGAATTGCCTCTGCCTCTTGTTCCAAACAGAGCTACGAATGCTGTTTGATGACGTCTTTTACCGTTGATCATCACAAGAGTTTGGTCGGGACCAAGTCCACGAAGTGTTCCAAGATCTATATGATCTGCTCCATCTGCACCTGTTTGTTTATTATAATTAAAGGAAGGGGCTGTTATGTTTAGCACGGAAGCAATATCCATTTTTGCAGTAGGCATACCTGCCTGGTTGATCTTTATAACGTCAACCGGTACCGGTGTTTCTAATTTTGCCCGTGCTGCTCCACGTGTACCAACGATCACTACATCGCTCAAATCAAGAGTTGCAGCTTCTAAACGAACTACGATCTCGGATTCTCCTTTTAGTGAGATGGTAATTGTCGCATAGCCTACACTGCTTATTTCAAGTTCGGAATTGGCAGAAGCTTCTATTTTATAAACTCCTTCCGCATTTGTGATCCCACCTTTGGGTGAGTTTTTTAATTTAACACTGGCATGGGAAAGTGTATTGCCTGTTTGTGCATCAACTACTTTTACGGTTACATTTGTTTGCGCAAAAGTGAGAAGCGAAAACAATGTCATAGTTAGCAGGAATATTATCTTTTTCATCATAAGCATGGTTTATATTGTAAGATTTTAATTGTGTTGTGAAAATAACAATTATTGGTGGAACTATCAGGGAAGAACCAGCTGGTACTTGCATCAACAGTGATAAGCCATCAAATTCAAAAAAGAATCCTAAGGAGTTTTAGTTTCAGGATTAATCTTTCCAAATTCATCGGCGATTTTATTTAACTCGCTTGCAGATATAGTTTCTTTATCATCATGAATAATGATCCTGTAATAAAATCTCACTGATTCGCCTTTTTTCAACTTTAGATTCTTTTCACTTTTTCCATTCGTAAAAATTTTTTCACCTAAAGGATTAGCTGCAAATAAACCATAGCCCCTTACATGCCAAAAAGTGGGATAGTTTGGATTAGAAGGATGATCAATTATAGCGATGCTTACAGAATCGTTTCCCATTTTGCCATACATTTTACACCAAACCGCTCTGGTGCTCCAGGCGCTATCTCCTTGTTTTCCTTCGCTTGTTAGATAGTTACCGTTGGCAATGGTATCTGCAGTTTTCTTTACCATCGTTACATTGCCTTTGTCATCTGTAAATTTTTGATCTGTTGTTGACGGAATTTGTAATTCGTGTGCTACTCTCAATCCTAACATCCCATCTTTTGCATCTGCAAAAAGAACATCGGTGTTCGCTTTTAAAGTTGTTGATCTGTCAATGATGCGCCAATGAGAAGAGCCACTAAACTCAAATCTTGTTGTTTCTTCCAGCAACACTTCATTTTTTTGATTTGTCCAATTAGCATGATATGTCAGCACACCTTTATCCCCGCTTGAGGTTCCAGTGACATTGTCGGTTTTTATCCATCCGTATAAATGTTTTTTTTCCGTAGGAATAGCGTAGGAGTTATTCCAGAAATCTAAACCATTTACATTTTCATAATTGAACCACATGCCAACATGATGTGGATGATCGGTGGGATCATTCGGTAAGGGATGAAGTGGAAATCCTCTTGTGACCATTATTCCATTGGATGCATAGATCGGGTATAGCACGGGTTTCTCCAATGTGTCAGGATAAAAGAAACTGGTGAATAATTTTTGTCCTATAAACACATTGATCTTGTTTTCATTTTTCTCTTTCACAATACTTACCATTTCTGTTTGTGCAAATGATCTCTGGAAAAAGAGAATAATGATCGTCAACGCAAAAAAATATTTCGAAAGTTGCCTCATTTGTATCAGTTAATATTTAAAAACTTTACCACCCGCCATTACTTCCTGTGTTTTGGAATCGAATGTTGTTTTCAAACCAGTATGAACAGCTGCATTGGTCATAATGGTTGCAATGGAATGACTATATCCTGCTTCCACTGGTGCATGTGGTTGTTTGCGGCTGCGAACACATTCCATCCAATTTCTGATATGATTTGATGTAAGTGTGTCTCCGCCTGTGTTGGCTGATGCAACAACTTGTTCCGTTTGAGTAAGACTTACTTCAGGCAATAAGTTTGGTTGCATCTTCATTTCATCGGCGAATCTTTTTGTAAGGCCACCTGCCGGCGATACTTTATTCGTGATAAGATTTAATTCGCCGCCATTAGAGTAATAAATTTCTGCGGGGTGTTCATCACCGTTGTGCATGCGTGATGAAAATGTTACCTGGAAACCGATGGTAAGATCATCCTCAGGACCATAATCAAAAACAGCAGTGGTGGTATCCCAGTTTTTTCTTCCGTCTTTCCACATATAAATTCCGCCATTGGCAACTACACTGCGTGGATGTTGTAAACCACTAAA